>JAHDBS010000176.1:0-3181 GCA_020630225.1 Anaerolineales bacterium
ATGAAGCAAATTGCTGGTACCGCTCGCTCAATGGGGATTGTCGTAAAAGACTAATCAACGCTCAAGTTCAATAGTTAGCAGATTGCTGTCTGTTGAAAACCAAAAATTTATATTGTGGAAGGTATGTCTCGCCCTACGGCTCCTCGGCCAGAGACAACCGTATGCACCACAGGAGGTTCATCATGCCTAAACGAGGTAAAAAATACAACGCCGCTGCCGCGATGATCGATCGCGACAAGAACTATTCACTTGCAGACGCAGTGAAGTTGGCAAAAGAAACGTCTACGACTAAGTTTGACTCTACCGTAGAGATTCACTTCAACACCACCCTTGACCCACGTCAAGCAGATCAACAAATTCGTACCTCAGTGACCCTGCCAAAAGGTTTGGGTAAGACTGTTCGTGTTTTGGTCTTTGCTGAAGGTGAAGGTGCAAAAGCGGCTTTGGACGCTGGCGCGGACTTCATCGTTGATGACGAAATGGTCAAGAAAATTCAAGGTGGTTGGACTGACTTTGATGCCGCCATCGCAACCCCAAGTCAAATGGGTAAAGTTGGTCGCTTAGGTCGTATTCTCGGTCCACGTGGTCTAATGCCAAGTCCTAAGTCTGGGACAGTAGTTGCTGATGATCAACTACCACGTGTAATTAATGAAGCTAAGGCTGGTCGCGTTGAATTGCGCCTAGACCGCACCGCTAACATTCACGCAGCTATTGGTAAGACTTCTTTCTCTGAAGCAGACTTGCTCGAAAACGTGAACGCAATTGTTGATACCATCAAGCGTGCACGTCCTGCTGCAGCAAAGGGTGCTTACATCAAGCGTTCAACTGTTACGACAACAATGGGTCCTGCTATTCGTGTCGATATCGGATCAACTGGCTAGTTGACTCTGAAAAAGCGTGTATAATTCGCGCATCAATTGAATAATTCAGTCTTTCTTGACCAGAGACAGTGGGCGTCGTGAATATGTCACGACTTAATCTCCTACCGAGGAAAAGAGATACGCTTTAGAACAGCAGCTAAGCTGTTCAACCTGCATGTCTTCAAAGCCTTTGTATCTGGTCTGATACAAAGGCTTTTTTATTTGTAAATGCAAAGAAACTTTCAAAGGGTTACAAAATCACTTTGCAGGTGAAGATTGCATAGAAGCACTTTGAGCGGTGCTTCAAAAACACAACATCGTGTATTGACTGTCTTTCGAGACAGATAACAAATGGAGAGTTCACATTGGCAATTTCAAAAAAGAAAAAAGAAGAATTTGTCGCATCATATGTTGATCTCCTGAACCAAAGCCAAGGCGTTATCCTGACGCAAAACAATGGGATGACAGTCGCGCAGATCCAAGAACTGCGCAACAGCATTCGCGAGCAAAACGGGGCTTACCACGTTGCCAAGAATACGCTGACTGCCATCGCACTGAAAGAAGTTGGGATGCCCGTACCGGAAGATCTCTTGAATGGGACTACCGTTGTCGGGTTTGCGTTTGACAACATGCCAGGCGTTGCGAAGACCATCACCGAGTTCGCGAAGAAGAACGAACAAGTTGTGGTCAAAGGCGGCGTTATGGACGGCAACGTGCTGTCTCCGGCAGATGTCAAGGCTCTGGCTGACCTTCCATCGTTCGATCAAATCCGTGCAGGCCTACTGGGTGTTATCAACGCTCCAGCTACGCAAATCGCGGGTGCGCTCAACAGTGGTGTTAGCCAATTGGCTCGGGTCCTCAGCGCATATGCTGACAAGGACGGTGCAGCAGCATAATTCTGTTCGCATCAATCAAATTTAGTAAAAAATCAATTCTGAAATAAAGGAAATTTATCATGGCCGATTTAGATAAAATCGTAGAAGAACTTAGCGGTTTGACCATTTTGCAAGCTGCTGAACTAACCAAGAAATTGGAAGAAGCTTGGGGCGTTTCTGCTGCTGCTCCAGTTGCTGTCGCTGTTGCAGGCGGTGGCGGTGGCGGTGCTGCTGAACCAGAAGAAGAAAAGACCGAATTTGACGTTGTATTGACTGACCACGGTCCAAAGAAAATCAACGTTATTAAAGCTATCCGCGCTTTGACCAGCTTGGGTCTGAAAGAAGCTAAGGAAGCAGCTGAAGGTACCCCAACCACCCTTATGGAAGGCGTGGCGAAGGAAACCGCAGAAGACGCTAAGAAGAAGCTCGAAGAAGCTGGCGGTAAGGTCGAAATTAAGTAGACCTACTTCAGCTGTCGACTTGCGTTTCTTCAACGCTTCCAGTCGTCAATTGAATACTCTTCACAAACAAGCGGCGTACTGTGCTTTACAGTACGCCGTTTTTCGTGGTACGAATGTTGCAGGAAAAAGTGACAAGTAATCGTTAAAGAGGTGTCTATTTGTAGGCATTAACAAGATGCAAGCCGTCTTACAGATTGTCATCTTTATTAACGGTAACTTGGAAAACTATGGGGTTCGTAATGAAATTATTAAATAAGCTGTTTTTACGCAAACAATCACTGTTTGTTTTACTGGTCTTAGCCGTAACGTTTAGTTCTGTTGTGGTGGCGTCAGCCGAGTCGCCACAAGCTGAAAATACAAGCGCAGCAGCAGCATTTCCAACTGCTCGTCGCATCAATGTGCCATATACAAATCTCCCTGTAGATGGCGTTTATCATCTTCCTGCAATCTCGTTGTCGTCTAATTTTTGGTTTGGCACCATCAACGACACAACCAACTTCACCGATGTCCGCATGATTTACAATGACACCACACTGTTTGTGCATGTCAATGTCTATGACCGCTGGCTTTGGTATAACGATGAGCCTGGCTCAGAACCGCTCACCAATTGGGATAGTGCATCTCTCTACATCAACACTGCTGGCACCACAGGTGGAACGCCTTCAGCGACTACGCATCAATTTGTTGCGCAGTTTGGCCCAGATGACTGGGTACGTGGCCGCCGTGATTTGTATCAGTATGCATTCCAAGGGAATGGTGCCGACTATGTCCCTAGCGCCGCTCCGTTTACAACGCATTCTTACTATCGTGGTGAAGGTGGCCCGAACAGTGGCTTAGAAAACCGCGGTTGGTGGGTGACCTATCAAATTCCATTCTCAAGTCTTGGCGTAAGTAAACCAGTTGATGGCTCACAATGGGGCTTGGCAATGGTTGTCCACGATAAAGAATCTGCGACGGGCGGCACAGCCATGACATTCTGGCCTGA
>JAHDBS010000176.1:3281-4454 GCA_020630225.1 Anaerolineales bacterium
CCAGACATTTACAACGGTTGGCCAAACCGCAACCGTGCTGGTTTCCAACAAATCAACGTACAGAATCAGGTCGATGTTGTCGACTGGCCGTGTTACTCACGCTACTACATGCAAGTCCCGTTGAACCAAGTGCCGCCGGGTAAGCAAATTGTGTCTGCAAAGATGACGTTCTACCAATTTGGGAACGGTGGTCTAGGCTACAACGCTGCGTATGGGTCATTCTTGCGGGCTTACACAGTGGCCCAACCTTGGGATGAAAACACCATTACTTGGAACAATGCGCCAATGGCATTGGAAAACTTGAATGGGACATGGGTTGAATCGCTTGATCCGGTGACCTATCCAAATTACTACGCTAATCCGCCATTGCCACGCACTTTGGATGTTTCGAAAGCCGTTGCAGATTTTTATGCAACAGGGCAACCGCTAAACATTGCGGTCTGGAGTGCCGATGCGCCACCTCACAGTGGGAAATACTTTTACTCAGTAGAGTTGGAAGATCCGCAATATCGGCCAGTATTGGAAATTGTCTACGGTGATGGTCAAGGCTCAACTGCACCAGCACCTGTGTCTCCAGCGCCAGTACAGCCATCTGCTCCGGTTGCGCAGCCTGCTGCTCCAAGCGCGCCAGTGTCGGTGCCTTTGACTTACACCATTCAACCTGGTGATACCTTGAGCGTTGTGGCGCGAAAGACAGGCTTTAGCTTAGGTCAAATTCTGAATGCAAACCCAAGCCTGACCAATCCAAACTTGATCTTTGTTGGGCAGGTTATCAATTTGCCGGGTAGTTCTGCGAGCTTACCTGCGCCAGCACCTGTTGCGCCAGTTTCGAATGCTGCTGAGGTCGTTCAACCTGCGCCGACGGCTGCCCCAGCTGAAGTTGCAGCGCCTAGTGGTTCCACATATGTTGTGGAACCTGGTAACACCTTGAGCATTATTGCGCGACGTATCGGAACGTCATTGCGTGAACTGCTCAATGCCAACCCACAATTGGATAACCCAAATGTGATTTATCCAGGGCAGACGCTAAACACGCCGTAATGATTTACACCTAACGCTAAAAGCCGATTGCAATAACTGCAACCGGCTTTTTTATTTAAGACCGTCTTGTATGATTGAATTTCAATGTCCGTTGTTGAATTATTACAGCCGTTTCCTTCTGAATTTGCTGCA
>JAHDBS010000176.1:4554-6255 GCA_020630225.1 Anaerolineales bacterium
CTCACTTTGATTTACGTCGTGAAGGGTGGCAGGCATTGGTAGGCGCGCACTTGCAGTCTATTTTGGCTGAAGCTGCTTGGCAATTGCCAGACAATGTGCAGTTGCGACAACATAACGCTGCGTCGCAATTGGCGCGCGCTTTTCAACATGATCTGGAGGCGAACTATCTTAGGCAGCGCCAAGTCCAAACATATGCAGATGCCTTAGGGGTTACGGTGAATCATTTGGTGAAATGTGTGCGGTTGACGACAGGCGTGACCCCGAAGCAATTGCTACAGCAGCGACTTTTGCTGGAAGCAATGCGGTTATTGCAACACTCAACGCTTACTGTGGCTGAAATTGGACGCCGTTTGCAGTTTCGTGATGCATCAACGTTCTCACGCTGGTTTCGCACGCAAACAAGCGTCTCGCCAACGCTATTTCGCGATAAGCAAGTTTTGTTTGCGCAGTAGACTATCCAACAGATAAGGCTATTGGCGTGTTGCGCTCTCCGGAAATTGGCATCTCAATTGGGAAGCAAAGCGTAAAGCAGCAGCCGAGCCCTGCACCTAATGAGGTCATGTGTAATTCGGCGTTTAGCAGTCCCGCTATTTGCTTGGCAACATAGAGCCCGACCCCTAAGCCGCTAATTGTTTCGGCATTTGTGCCACGTTCCAACAACTCAAAGACACGTTGCTGCTCCTCAAAGGCAATCCCAATGCCAGAGTCGCAAACATCAATGCGCAGATGCGAATGATTTGTTTCAAACTTTAGCCTGACGTTGCCGTTGCTGAATTTCAAGGCGTTATCCACAAGCTGATGGATAACGTTATAAACCGCAACAAAGTCAGTGAAAATATCACGTGCTTCTGTAGTGTCTAACCCTTCAATGACAATTCGGTCAGATTCTTGCGACTGCGTAACAATTTTCTGTGAGAGCAATCGATAGAACTCTTGCATAGAGTAGTGTTCTGGTAAGACGGTGTTCATCAGGGTGTTGCCAGTGCCCACGGATTCTACGTCTTCAATAAGCGTCCGGAGTTGCTCTGTTGAAGCGCAGATGTGTGAGAAATATCGCTCACGTTTTTCTGGCGTCATTCGCTCTGAGTATTTTTCTAATAGCCCCAATGAATTGTTGATGATGGTCAATGGTGTGCGGAACTCGTGCGAAATTGTTGTAATGATGCGCGAGCGCATTTCACTCAATTCCCGTTCCTTATTCAATGATGCTTGTAATGCTGCAGCTAACTTTGTTTCGCGTTGAAGTGAGGCTTCTAGGGCTTCAGATTGGCTGCGAACGGTTTCTAGTGCCTCTCGTTCGCTAAACCAAGCGGTTTGCATGGCATTGAAAATTGCTGTAATTGAAACAGTGATGAACATTGCCACGAAGGTCCAATCCGCGGTGAGGGTAATTAGTTCAGGGTGACTTAGATTTGCATGGTCATAAAAACTGTTTGGTACACTCAGCGCCCCATTGACAATGGCAAGACCGATTAAGTAAATCGAAATGGCGCTAATGACTACCGCCATGACGCCTGCGCGTGTTCCTCTAAAGATCAAGACAAAGACAGCAAACGTAATGAAGTACAAGCGGCTGTCATCTGAGAGGCCATAGTTCAAAATTTCTACGACTGACAAAATAAGCAGCATTGAGCCACCTAAAAAGGCGCGGCTGCTGTAAGACATTTTGTTTGACAGCCCAATATAGCCTGCAAAGCCAAG
>JAHDBS010000176.1:6355-8684 GCA_020630225.1 Anaerolineales bacterium
GAGATCAATTCTCGTGAAAAATTGCCGTGGTTTTTGCTCATTGCCCCGCTGTTGCTTGTGCTTGTTTACAGCATGCTGAGCTATATTTCACTTGTCAATGTAGACAACTTTTTCTATACGAGCATGAATATTCCAGTCCCTGAACATGGCTTTTTGCTGTTAAGTTGGGGCGGTAAAAATACTGCAATGCTGGTGGCATTGATTCTTGGTGTTTTGTCTCGTCAACGGTTACCAATTCTGATTGCAATGGCAGTTTTGTTGACGGGACAACTAGGGGATGCCTATGCTGGTGCACAAACCGGTGTAGATGTTTTTGTTACGTATATTGCAATGAGCCTAGTTGCAATTCAATTGGTGTTGATGCTTGTGATATTGCGAAATAAATAACCTAATCTTGCTTTCACTGCGCTGTAAACCGCATATCAACTGATGTGCGGTTTTGCGTTTAAGGCTTGGTACACACAGCGTAGTGCCTTGTGACACGCTATATTTTGGCTATACTCTCAAGCAAAGGTATTCGACATGCAGAAACAACAAATAGAGCCAGCTAGAACATGCATTGATAAAGGATCAGGGTGTTGTAAAGACAACCTCAGTCAGGACTGATAACGCGCTGATGTCAATTCTGATCAATTTTTTTCGCGGTATAGCGCGACGCATTAGCGATTCAGACGTTTGGGTTGTGACAGCAATGGTCTTGGGACTGGTGTTTACAGGTGCATTTTCTTATATGCGTCTGG
The DNA here is from genome assembly GCA_020630225.1 of Anaerolineales bacterium. Taxonomy (GTDB): domain Bacteria; phylum Chloroflexota; class Anaerolineae; order Anaerolineales; family UBA6668; genus JAHDIM01. The sequence continues at coordinate 7,096 of JAHDBS010000176.1, forward strand.
AGGGCTGGAGTTTCCTAGACGCTCTGTATGCAACTGTCATTACAATTTCAACGGTTGGGTATGGTGACCTTAGCCCGCAAACTTCTCAAGGGCGACTGTTCGCCATTTTCTTTACCTTTATCGCAATTGGGATCGGCGGGTATGCGATTTCTACATTGGCAGCTAACTTGATTGAAAATCGCGCGGAACGGCGTGCTAAATATTTACGGAGACGCCATATGGTACGGATTGAAGCGCTGACGGATCACTTTATTATTTGCGGTGCGGATATGGTTGGGTTGCGCATTGCAGAAGAGTTTTACTTGTCAAATGTGTCGTTCATCATCATTGAAGAAGATGAAGAAAAATTGAAGCGAGCGCTGTTGTTTACGCACCCTGATTACTTAAGGCGTAAGCTGAGTAGCGTCTTCAAGATTGAGGACGTTGATCTTAGCGAGTATGAAGATCGGACAGTGGCTGAACTCGCTGAGATGTTAGATGCGGCTTATATTTTGGATGACCCAAACAATGACATGTCATTAGTTAAAGCGGGTATTGCGCAAGCGCAAGGCATTTTAGCGGCACTGGCAGATGAACGCGATAACCTCGCAATTGTGGTGAGTGCTAAAGCGCTTGCTCAGCGTAATGGTAACGATGGTCTGCGTATTATGGCGCGAGTTGAGAACACTAGCTACATGTCAAAAATGTATTTGGCCGGCGCACATTATGTTCGTAATCCATCGGTGACAAGCGGGCAAGAAATGGCTGTGCATATGCTCAATCCGGAAGTGGGCAACTGGTGGTATTCCTTTTCTGGCGTCCATCGTGATGACGCTCCGCGAATGGTGCAGCGTGCGGTTGCAGACTATCCCAAATGGATTGGTCGAACAGTGACAGATTTACATCAGGCGCAGAATATTTTGACGATGGCAGTCAAGCGCGATGGTACCTTCTTGACACCACCACCTGCTGACTTAGTCCTAGCTGAGACCGATATTTTGGTGATCTTATTACCGATAAACGCAGAAATGTAAATAAATCACAATGATCAAAATTCTTTCTACTGGTGGCACGATCGATAAGATCTATTTTGACGCAAAAAGCGAGTTCCAAATTGGAGAGCCGCTTATTGATGAAATTTTCTCTGAGTCTTATGTGGCGTTAGCATATAGTGTCGAGTCGGTCATGCGTAAAGATAGTCTCGATCTCACTACTGCTGATCGGGCGGTAATCCGCGCCCATGTCGAAGCAACCAGCGAACAGCATATTATTGTCACGCACGGGACTGACACTATGGTTGAGACTGGTAAGGCCTTAGCTAACATCCCTGACAAGACCATTGTTTTGGTCGGTGCGATGCAGCCTGCGCGCCTGCGCCGGACGGATGCTATTTTCAATATTGGCTTTGCTGTGGCCGCGGTGCAGACGCTGCCTACAGGCGTTTACATTGCGATGAATGGCAAAATCTTTGACCCGCAAACCACAGTCAAGAATGTGGCAGAAAATCGGTTTGAAAGCAGCCTTTCATAACGCTTAGCGCAACGTATGACTACCTCTCTCGCTGGACGAATCAAATATGTCCTCATCATGACTGTACTAGTACAGTTTCT
>JAHDBS010000177.1 GCA_020630225.1 Anaerolineales bacterium
CTTTTCACCCTCAATACGACCACCAAGTCTTTTATAAAACGCAATCGCCTTGGTGTTGTCCGCAAAGACCCACAGATGAAATGTAGAGCTGGCAGCATGTGTGCTTATCCACGCCATCGCATGCTGCATTAGTTGTTTTCCAATGCCTTTGCCCTGCTGCGTCGGATCCACATGCAAATTGTCTAACAGCGCCCCATACACTGGATCAGCATCACGAAATAGGCACACAAAGCCCACAACCTGCGTGTCGGATTCAGCGACCATTACAAACTGATCTGGGGATGAACGGCGCAATCGGTGCGCCCAAACCGACTGCCGATCTGCCACGACTTCGTGTGCAAGGAAGTTAGAACTCAGAATGCCAGCATAGGCATTGCGCCAACTCAAAGCATGGAGTTGGGCAATGGCATTAATGTCTTCAGATGTAGCGTGACGGTAGTGCATAGTTGGAATATAGATTGCGGTTTATTTACAGGATGGTGTTCTCAAAAACGCCTGAGAACAAGGCAACTAATATACATTGGCATCGAAAGACGTTTGTATCAACCTCATCGGCGCTGCTATACAGATCCAGATTACAACCGCAACCATGACCACAGCATAAGGTTGGGTATATTCTGCAAAAAAAGTTCTTAGTAAGACTGCATCATCACTAGTGAGTCCGCCTCTTGGCAAAAGAAGTTGATAATACATTTCATTCGCGGCTAGCATCCAATACAGCATTGAAATCCAGATAGCGATATACCCTGACCCAATAATGTTTTGACTATATCTATCAGTCGCTGGCCTAAGAAAAATTTCAGCTTCAATAATCCAATACGTATAGATTCCAATTACAGTTAGTCGGATGGCCCATAATCCAAGCGCGTACGGGTGCGCAAGCGTTTGAATAATTCTGTCATCAATCGCGCTAATTTGAAGGCCATGTGAAAGCCCCTCCATAATTGTCCTGTAAGACATTACAAAAATGAAAATTGGACCGCCAACATTGGTCATTAGCATACCCAGCTTCGCTTTCGCGATTTCGTCTGTTTTGTTTGCCATCTGCTTAAGCACCTCACTAAATGAAAGTCTCACCTTCACCGTACCCAAGACCACCTGCCACAACTATCCTGATTTGTAAGAGTTTTTTCTCCTAGTCGCTCTAAGTTTCAGAAGCTGACCCTAAACCTTCACTGAAATTTAATTCGTATTCGTAATTGATAAGACTAAGATGAAATACAACTACGACCTCATCATCATTGGCGGTGGCTCTGCGGGGTTACCGGCGGCGCAGATTGCTGGCGCGCTGGGTGTCCGCACGCTATTGATTGATAAAGAACGCCTCGGCGGTGAGTGCTTACACACCGGCTGTGTGCCCAGCAAGGCATTGATCCACGCAGCCAAGCTTGTGCAACACACAAAGGAGGCCCAGAAATTTGGCCTAGGCGCACCACAGCCCATCGATTACGCCAAAGTTGCCGCCCACATCCAACGTGTCATTGCGCAAATTGGCGCTGCCGAAGAGGAACACTACGTCAAAGACATCGTTGTTCGGTTTGGTGCAGTGCAGTTTCAAGATCCACACACGCTTACGCTCGATTCAGAAACAATCACATTCAAGCGTGCGATCATTGCCACCGGATCAGCAGCCCATGTTCCAGCTATATCAGGATTAGCAGACAGCGGCTATCTCACCAATGACACCATCTTTGACCTCACCGCGCTGCCACAGTCATTAGCCATAATTGGCGCTGGCGCAATTGGGGTCGAGTTGGCTCAAGCGCTCCAGCGTTTAGGCGTACAAGTCAGGTTGCTTGAGGCTGAGCCAACCATTCTGCCAACTGAAGATGCCGCGATTGTCAGCATTGCAACAACCGTCTTACAAGACGCTGGCGTGCAAGTTCAGACAGCGACCAAGGTTGAACATATCGAACGCCAAGGTGACCAACGGGTGCTCAGGCTTAGCAATGGAGAACAGATTGTTGTAGATGAGGTGTTACTGGCAACCGGCAGGCGCGGCAATACGCGTGGTCTCAATCTGGAGCAAATTGGCGTCAACCTGGATGATGACCGCATTCACGTCAACGATAAGCTGCAAACATCTGTCAACAATATCTACGCCGCTGGCGATGTCATCGGCGGCTATCGGTTTACGCACGTGGCTGGCATGGAAGGCAGCTTGGCCGCATCCAATGCGATTGCACCTTACAACACCCGCATTCGCTATGAGGCTGTGCCTTGGGTAATTTTCACTGACCCTGAAATTGCACGCGTTGGTCTGACCGAAACAGAAGCCAATGCGAAATATGACACAGTTCGCGTGGTTCGCTTTCCTTGGAAAGACATCGACCGAGCCGTCACAGATGACGCACAGACCGGGCTGATTAAATTGATTGTGACCGGCAAGAAAGATCGTTTAGTGGGGGCGCACCTTATTGGGCGCAATGCGGGGGAATTATTGCCAGAGCTTACCCATCACATTCGCAAAGGCGGCACATTGAGTGACATTATGTACACCATTCACGCGTATCCAACGTATAGCAGCGGCTTGCAACTGGCGGCGTTCAATGGGTACTTAGACTCGCCAACCTTTGCCAGTCAGAAGCGGCTGTTACAACGCATTCGGCGTTGGACTGGGTAAAGAAGTTTCTAGAGAGTACGTTGTCGTTTTGGAGACGCAAATTCAACGAATGGATGCATCACGAGCCAATGGCCTCTACTGCCATTTCCGTTTGCGTCCGCAAGCGCCCTACTAGCGTTCGAATAATGCCGCTGTTGACCTCTGGTCGATCCAACATCACGTCGTGCAGGGTGTCTTGTGCGATGACTAAAAACGTTGTGGGTTCCAGCGTGGTGACATCTGCCGAGCGTGGCTTCGAGTCAAACACGGCGAATTCCCCGACAGTGTCGCCTTCTCCTAGCGTCAAAATCGGTTTGCCTTGCTTGCTAACCTGCACTTGCCCTTCAGAAATAATAAACATTTCCTCGGCCACATCGCCTTCATGGATCAACGCCTGATTCGCAGGCAGTTCCAACACGTCCACAATTTGCGCCACAGCCGCTAACGCCGCATCTGGCACAGCGCCGAACAGTTCAGTTTGTTTCAAAATCGCGATCTTTTCAATCGTTAGCATGGCATGGTCTCCGGTGGGGTCTGCGGCCCACAGTAACGTCTCGGTGGTCAGCGAGTCTGGTGTTGCCACAACCGCAGCGCTCAACTGGTCTTGCTTGTCTGCGTCTTGCAGGCTAAGTTCATAAATGGTCGTAGCTTGGATCACATCCGTCACCTGACCATGTTCATTATTGATGATGATGCGTAATGCATCAGTTGGGTCATACGTTGGCACTAACCCTTGCTTCTTGAGCGCCGCTGCCTTTTCATCTAGTGACAACTCCCGGTCTAACAGGGTTTGCACCATGGCTTTACGCGCTGGTGGCAATGACAAATAGATTCCTTCTAGCGCTTGTGCCGTCACCTCAGCATCTTCCATGCTTAGCAAACGCGCAAACCGGCGCAATTGTTTGCCATCCGTTTCCAGCGAGAGTAACCCTAGCAAGCTCGCAATCGACTGATTGATATCAGACGCCAGCGTTGCCTGTGCACGCGGTAGCGGCGTAGTGTAATCCGTCAGCGCAGTGTGAAAGGCAAGTAAGGCACACACCCGCGCGCAGTCCGCCTCAATTGCGTCTGCAACAACGCCCAATTCAGCCTCAGCTTGCGGTCGATAATCGGCACGATACAAGGCCTTTCGGACAGCATCACGCATGGCAAGGTCCGAATGCTGCAGATGCTGGATCAATAAATCTGAGGCAATCCCTTGCTGCTCACCGTTTTGGATTGCGCCACTCAATTGGACGAAGCGCACATTGGACTGAGTCGGATTAGCAAGCGCTTGACGCACCGTTGGGCGGAGATCAGCACCATATACCATCAATGCATCCGCAGCGGCCGAGCGCGTTTTAGCGTGCGCCAATTGCTGAATCACAATCGGGATAAACGCATCGTGTGGTGAATTAGGCACAGCTTGTAAGGCCGCTAACCGCACCGCTTCAGATTCATCTAGCAGCAAACCAGCGATGAGATGATCAAACTCATGGGGGCCAATTTTGGCCAGCGTTTGCGCCAGCAGGAGCTTGTCTGCCTCTGCATCGCTTTGTGCTAAATCCAGCAGTTCAAATGCCCCCGACAGCTTGTGAGCAGACGATCCGTGCTTTAGGAAACCAACGAGCGCCCCGCCGCGCACTGTCTCGTTTTCATGCTGCAATGCCCCTTTGAGTGCGGCCAACGCCACGGTTTCTTTGCTAGTTGCCAGCGTTGTCAGCGCAGCAGCTTGGACCTCAGGCGGCGTGGTGCCATTTGTAAGCGCTAAGATTTTGGAATCGGTGGCGTAGTCTGGCAATGTTTCAAGACGGGCTAAGGCGTCAATCTGCGCGGCTGGGTCTGGCGCCTCGAGGCGGGCTAACACCTGCTGCGGATAGTCCGCATGCTCCGCTTTTTGCAGCAGATCCAAGGCCATGGTTGCCATATGCAGGTTGTCACTGTTGGCAAGCTTCACGATGACCGCATGCGACTGCGGGTCATCAAAGCTGAATTCAGCGTCACTAATGCCGCGCTGTTGGAGCTTGGCAAGCAACGTTTGCGTATACAAGCCGCGCGTGCGATAGCTGTATGCGGTCCACAGGATGCAAACCGCAACGGTAATTGCAATCAAGGTCGCTTCGTTATATAGATCCAACGCGCGTAGGCCGAACAAGCCAAGCCCAACTGTGCCATAGACGGTTGGCAGAATAAGCGATTCGGACATACTGACAATACTAGGCCGCACCCGCTCTGGCAGCGCCTGATACATGGTTTGCCCAGACGGATCACTTGCGCCCACGGACAATATAAAGTCGATCACCCGTGCCACAGTGACCACGCTCAGCATGACCACTGCTGAGACTTGCCCAAACAGGCTCATGATGGCAACCACCACAATGGGCGCAACCACAAAAACCGGATTACTAACGAGGCCAAAGCTTAGGCCATAACGCTTGAGCAAGCGCCCAGAGGCCAGCACTAAAAACAGCAAGGTCAGCAGCGTGCCGACGGCCATCACATTGCCAAAGAAAGAGGCCAAGCCTTGTTCGGTGTCAAAAATGCGCGCTGAATAAATTGCCAGTAGCAACACGACCATTTCTGAGCCTAAGAACGAGAAGAAGCGATAGATCCCAATGGTGCGCCCAAAGCGATTCTTGATGGCTTCTCCCCAGCTCGCCGTTTGACGCGACGCTAATAAGCTCGATGATTTTTCAAAACTAGCGCTGAACTTACGCACAGTAAACCAAGACACCGCCGCTTGAACACCGGCCATCACCATGCAAATTAGGAGCAGATTTGACACCCCACCCAGCACAGACGTGAGCGGCCCCACCAACAAACCACTGATAATCAGCGCCCCAGTCTGGGTCGCAAGAATAATTGGCGTCTGCGTCTTGATCTCTTGTAAATCGAACAGATATGACGATTGCACCGGAATGGTGATGAGTTGAAAGATGAAGGCCACGCCAAAGAACACCATCAGCGCGAAGGACATCCATTGCTGTGCGAACACAACGGTTGTGAGCCAAACAATGAAATAAGCGGCAAACAGCGCGAGGTTCGTGCCAATAAACAGATTTTGCGTTTTGACCGTGTCAGATGCCCGCTTGTACAACAGCGTCGCCAGCGGAATCGCAATTGCCGAAGCGATGTACATCAGCGGGAACCAGTCAGCGCCGTAGTCTTTTAGGAACCGTGTATTTGCCACTGCAAACAACACTGCCAGCGTAAAGCCGCCCAAGAAGCTTTGGGTGGCCAGTAATTGCGTCGCTGTTGCACGCGTCAGGTTAGGACGTTTTAGGGATGAACTGAGGGTTGCCAATGTGAAGATACCGATACAACTGGTTAATTGATGAATTGCTTAATTGGTGAATGATTAATGGGATTGCTCAACACCTCAGGATTTACAGAGTCGTTAGCTGTTTTTCTTGGCTGTATGAATGCTTGCACTGAGAATTCTGCAGAGCTGGTCACACTCGTCTAGCAAATCAGCTAGCAATTCCGCCCGCATCAGGTCAGCCCGAATAATGATCTTCAACCAAATGCGCGACTCATTTAATTCCTTCAATGCGATTTTCAATTTGTGAACAAAATCTTTCGCGCTTTCTGCACCTCTCGCTTCGCCATAGTTTGGCGCAGGCGCAGTTGCACTTCGAATAAGCTGTCGTTTTATATGCTGACTAGCCGAATGAGTTTGAGGTAAACGCTCAACCATATTGATAACCCGCACTGCAAAATCAATCAGCCTGTCTTCAATATCACTCCCGCGTGTCACCCAACACCCCCATTAAAAATTCAACAGTTCAGCAATTCACCAATTAAGCAATTCCCATTCACCGCAAGCCTTACTACGCCTCAGTCGCCCGAAAATGCTCCAACAGCCCACTACTCTCAATCTGCGCGTGTGCTCCGGCGTAGCCAAGCTCTACCAAATCATCTAAGCGATGAAAGTCGAGCAAGCCCACTTCATTGACCACTAAGCGAATTTTGTAGTCGGCCATGTCACGCGTTAGCCGATGCGACTGAATGCCAGCGACTAAGATCGAATTGAACATAATCTTGCCGATATTCACATAGCGCAGCCGCTTTGAAAACGGATTGATGCGATTCAGCAATACCTTCCAGCCCGACAAAAGACCGTCATAAGCGTAGGGAGGTGCGTCTTTTTTACCTTTGATGTCCGAGACAATATCAACGGCGATTACCGTTTGAATGTCGGTGCGGTCACGCATAATGTCGATGGGCAAGTAATTCGCCACACCACCGTCTAAGTAGACATCATGGCCTTTGACATATGGCGGGCACAGCCCAGGCAAAGCCATTGCTGCGCGGACAAAAATGCTAGCCTGCCCCCGGTCACACGTTTCCAATCGACTCGTGCGCATGTTATAGATGGGGAAGAAATTTGGCTTCCAAATATCTTCTAGGCGCAGTTTGCCAAACGCCTGATCTAACCACGCTTGCACACCATGGCCAGCAGTCAGCGCCGAAAATGGAATGGTGTATTTGAACTTTGGCGGTTTTGACACGTACTTCGCAAAGGTTTCCGCGGCCCAGCCATTTGCTAGCCCGGTCGAGATTACAGTGCCAGAACTAGAGCCGCAGATTACATCGAACGGGATCTGATGTTCCTTGAAGCGCCGCATCAACCCAATGTGGGCAATGCCGCGCGCCCCGCCACCAGTAAGAACTAAGCCAATGCCGCGGTTTGCAAGTAGACGGGCAACGCGCTGTAAATGTTCAGTGCCACTATGTTGCAGGTGATAGTAATAGGCAACGTCGAAGGTCTCTAGCCAAGTCTCGGTGCCTTGCGGACGTTCAATGCCATGCGGTTGCAGTAGGAGTAACACCCGCTGTTGCTCTGCAGCTTCGGGATATTGCAATCCTGGCACCCAGTCGGATTGAAGCGGTTTAGTTGCACCATCTCCCACGAGCACAATCTTGTCTGATTGCCGCAAGCAGCGTTTTAGCCACAGTGAGTCGGTAGGGTCAGCGGTGTAGATCACCACGTCATGCTCAATTTCTTCGCGCCCTAACCATTCAGAAATGCGGCGTTGATCCGTTTCATTCTCTTCATTCAACTGACCCATATGGGCTTCTAAGTAAGCCTTATTGAGGTGCAAACAAGACGCAATGCCGCCATTCAGCGTGTCAGCAATGCTGGCGGCAATCGGCTCTACATCAACATTTGCCGCGGTTGGCAGCAGCAACATGGTCACCAACCCAATGTGAGTCGGCGTAATGCCATGCACTTGGTCGTGCAACCGATTGATGATGGGTTTTACAAATTGTTTATTGAAGGCAACGGGGTTGCGTTGTAGAAGTTGTTCGAAGGAGTCACGAGAGAGGGTCGCCAGCAAGGTATCGCGCTGGGCAATGACTGAAGCAGAACGGGGTTGCTCAGTAACGAGACCCATTTCCCCCACAGTTTGGCCGTGACCTAACAAGGTCAGCGTTTTGGTGTCGCCGTCCTCATTTTCATGTTCCACCTTGACACGCCCTAAGATCACCGTGGTGAGGAAATCACTCGGGTCACCTTGCTGCATGATGGTCTCACCTGCTTTGACCCAAGAAAACGCTAGGCGCTCTAAATACTGGTTGAGCAAGTCTTCATCAAGATGATTCGCAACAGCATCACGCAGCAGCGCTTGCCGCACAAGAGACAAGTAATTTGTCTCGTCTACTTCTAATTGGAGAACATCACTTTTCATACCAGTACACCTTGTTTCATTGTCCCATAGGCAACATAAACTAAAGGTTCTTACAGGGTATGAAGTTCGTTATGATTTAGACAGGGATGCCAGTATATTTCGTAATGATTTACCTGTCTCAACGTAACCTTAAGGAATTGATACGAATCTACTAACGCAATAATCGTGCCACCGTCGTTAAGAGAAATACAATGGCATGGTTATATGTTCTCCGCTGCGGTGATGGATCGCACTATATTGGTACAACGCTGAACTTGGAAGCGCAATTGCTAGAACACAAGCAAGGGCGCACCCAAACGGGCGAGTTGTTACAAGGCCCAGTGTCACTGGTGCATAGTCGTAACTTCACCTCGATGGCCGCTGCCAAGCGCGCCAAGCGCCGCTTAGAAGCCGAAGCCCGCTAGT
>JAHDBS010000178.1 GCA_020630225.1 Anaerolineales bacterium
GTTTTCTTGCGTGATCCGGCCAATCGGCACAAGACCTTTTTGATGGGCCAATGGACTCGACCTGAGTTTGGCTACTTGGCAAATGCGCCTTGGATTGTGGAAGAAAAGATCGATGGCACAAACATTCGCGTCACGTGGGATGCGACCGCGCAGACTATTGTCTTTGGTGGGCGTACCAATAAGGCGCAAATTCCAAAGCCGTTGTTGAAAGTGCTCAAGGGTATTTTCAGCGTGGATGTGCTGGCGACCCATTACCCGAACTTCAGCTTTACCCTCTACGGGGAAGGCTATGGCAAGGGTATTCAAAAGGTTGGGAAGCACTACTTGGATCACAACAACAGCTTCTGCTTGTTCGATGTGATGTTCCAAACTGCCGCTGGGCCAATGGCATTTCTTGAACGCAGCGCGATTGATGACTTCGCCGAATCTTTTGGCATTGCGCGTCCACACGTGCTCGGCGAAATGACTTTGCTCGATGCAATCGAACTCACTAAGGCTGGCTTTGAAAGCAAGCTAGCTAAGACATCCATGATTGCTGAAGGAGTGATTGCACGTCCCACACTTGAACTGAATGATCGTTTGGGACAGCGCATTATCACCAAGGTCAAGCACCGTGATTTTGCACGCTGACATTATTTTTGCCTTGTCGTCAACGCGGGTCGGATGACGACAAGGCGCACCTAAGTTTGATAAATAAACATCCTGAAAAGGAGGTACAACAACATGTTAAAACTACGACAACTATTTTCAACAAAGCAGACTCCACAGTCTGAAAAGATTCCAGGCTCAACGCAAGTCAAAAACTCGGCTGGTGGCTATAGCTGGCAAGTTGATGACTGGACGAGACTTGATCGGTTCCTGATTCTTGGCTCTGATCAAGGTTCATATTACGCATCTCCGCGCAAGCTCACGGTGGAAAACGCTGAAGCAGTCATGCGCTGTGTGACTGCGGATGGCTTGCGTACAGTCCAGCGCATTGTAGATATTAGTAAGAGTGGACGGGCGCCAAAGAATGACCCAGCGTTGTTCGCGTTGGCAATCGCTGCTGCTGCAGATGATGATGCAACTCGCAAGGCTGCGCTAGATGCGTTGCCTCAAGTGGCGCGGACTGGAACACACTTGTTCCACTTCATGGACTATGTTGAAGGCTTCCGAGGTTGGGGGCGTGGTTTGCGGCGTGCGATTGGCGGTTGGTATAACCATAAGACACCAGACAAGTTGGCATATCAAGCGATCAAGTATCAACAACGGGATGGGTGGAGCCACCGCGACGCGCTACGGTTGGCGCACCCGAAGGCACTCTTGAATGAACAAGCATTCATTTATAAGTGGATTACCCAAGGCGTTGCTGAATTCCCAGCAGAGTTGCTGAATGACAAAGGTGTTCGTCTGATTTGGGCCTTTGAACAAGCGAAGCAAGCGACATCGGCAAAGGAAATTATCCGTTTAGTGGAAGACTATCGCTTGCCATGGGAAGCGATCCCAACGCAATGGTTGAAAGATCCAAAGGTCTGGAATGCATTGTTACCAAGCTTGCCTGTAACAGCAACAATTCGGAATTTGGGTCGATTGACCAATCTTGGTGTGTTGGCGCCGCTAAGCCGCAATAGCCAACTGGTCGCAGCTCGCCTGACCAATGCAGATGCACTCCGGAAGGCTCGTGTGCATCCGTTGCAAGTGTTGTCTGCTCTAACTACATATCAAAGTGGACATGGTGTGCGTGGTCGCCTAAGCTGGACGCCAGTGACTAAGGTGGTTGACGCGTTGGATACAGCGTTTTACCAAAGCTTTGGTAATGTGAACCCAATCAACAAGCGTCTAGTCTTAGCGTTGGATGTGTCTGGCTCAATGAGTTGGCCAACTATCGCTGGCGTGCCAGGGATTACACCGCGAGTTGGGTCGGCAGCGATGTCATTGATTACAGCTGCGACCGAACGGGATGTACAGTTCATGGCGTTTGCTGGCAAATTTGTGCCGCTGAATATCTCAGCGAAGCAGCGTCTGGATGATGTCGTAAAAACCGTTAGTAGTTTGTCGTTTGGCCGAACGGACTGCGCCTTGCCAATGGTATGGGCGCGAGAAAACCGTGTAGAAGCAGATGCGTTTGTGATCTACACTGATTCTGAAACATGGTACGGTGGCATTCATCCAACTCAAGCGCTGCAACAGTATCGCCAAGCACTTGGTATTGATGCCAAGCTGGTTGTCTGTGGCATGGTTGCCAATGGCTTTAGCATCGCAGACCCAACTGATGGTGGCATGCTAGACGTGGTGGGCTTCGATACCGCGGCTCCAAATGTGATGAGCAACTTCATCCGTAATTAGAGAAATGACCTGTGTAGAGGTGCACAGGTCATTTTTTATTTCAGTTGTAGGCTTGCACTGCAGAATTGATGTTATGCAACATTAGTTGTTGCATAACACTGAGTAAAACCTAGACAAAGTTTAGTAAAAACACATGTTTTGAAGTTGGGAAGTTGTATTTTTGCGCGAATTTATGCGGTTTTGTGCGTTTGTTGAATAGGTCTTCTGTATTTTTTGAGGTGCACAAGTAGAAGAGAATCGGCAAATTGGTATGGCTGATATCAAATATAACGATAAAACCACTATGTATTATAAAAACTTATGTCCTGAAAAATATATTTTTCGCAATGATTTTTACTTTCCTTAAGGTATGAAAAGACTAATGTTTGAATATTATAACCCCTGGGGTATAGATTTACTTCTAAAATGAGTATATCTTCTGTTGTCCCGAATTGACTTAGCGTGATGCATATCCAAGGGGTATCCACATGCCTGCGACTCATAGCAGCACTTGCTCACCTTAGGTCTCTACTTACAACAATCCAATACTTTGCTACCGCACTCTGCTGATTGGTATGTCGTATCGCCGTTACAGATGTTGTTGTATCGGCGGTCGCTTATTCAAAATGGAGTTGCATGCATGTATACGGTTAAGGTCGAAGCAAGACGAGAGCGTTGGGAGCAATACTGGCGTTTAGTGCGCCCATTTACACTGATCACTGCGGCAACAGGCATTGTGGCAACGTCTCTAATGGGTTGGCTCGCAAGTGATTTGGACTTTTCTGTAGTGGTGGCCCTGCGCATTTTGCTAGGGGCATTCGTTGCGATGTCATTCAATGCGGGTACAAATGCGCTCAACCAAATTTATGACCTTGAGATTGACCGGATCAATAAACCGCAAAGACCACTTGTTACGGGCAAGCTTTCCATTGAACAGGTTTGGCGACTTTCAATTCTGACGTACAGTACTAGCCTGATATTTGCATTCTTGCTGAGTATTGAAACGTTCCTTGTTATCTTCATTGCAACACTCATCACACTTATTTATTCAGTGCCTCCTTTTCGAATCAAGCGCTGGGGCGTTTTGGCAAATGTTGCAATCGCCATTTCACGCGGGTTGTTACTAACGCTAAGTGGATGGACTATTACCAACACGTTTTATCGGCCAGACCCTTGGTATTTAGGCATTGTTCTCACGCTTTTCCTCGTGGGTGCAGCAACAACAAAAGACTTTACTGACATTGATGGTGACGGTGCCTATGGCTGTAAAACCTTGCCAATTCGGATTGGGGTTCGAGCCTGCGCCTACGTCATCACCCCGTTTCTAATCTTTCCTTTCTTATTGCTGCCTTTTGGTACGTTCTATGGCCTTTTAGATGTCAATCAGACTGTCATTTCAGTGGTCGCTATGCTATTGACTGGCTTAGGCGGCTACATTGCTTGGCTTATTGTGCGCGACCCCTTCGCCCTCACGGCTGAAAATCACCCATCATGGGCATTGATGCATCAAAGCGTCGTGCTGTTTTTTATTGGAATTTGTATTGCTTTTATCTAGCGTTTGTAACCGTATAAGGAGATAGAAAGTTGAAGACAACTACACAAAACCCCATTGCCGATTTACGACATTTACTCAGTGTCGAGCAAGTCTTGACTGCAGAAGAGGCTGGAAAACCATACACACATGACTTTGGAAAATTACGGTATGAGATCCCTTTAGTTGTTGTGCGGTGTCACGACGCAGCAGATATTGTTGCTGTTGTGAAATATGCAAATGACAATAATTTGCATATCAATCCTCGTGGCGAAGCCCATAGCCAGAACAATACAGCAACCAGCGCGGGGGGTATCTTGCTTGACATGTCGCTAATGGATGCTGTCTATACTATCGATGAAGAGGGGCATACCGTTACTTGTGCTGCCGGCCTTACTTGGCATGAATTGATCAAACAAACGCTTCCGCTTGGCTTAGTGCCACCAGTGCTGACAAGTAACCTCAATGTATCCGTTGGTGGAACGTTGTCTGTTGGGGGCATTGGGATTGCGACCTTCAAACATGGTTCACAGTGTGACAATCTCATTGAACTGGAAGTTGTTACGGGTGCTGGTGATTTGGTTACCTGCTCGGAAACAGAAAATAAGGACCTGTTTGATATTGTCAGAGCAGGGTTAGGGCAATTTGGGATTATTACAAAGGCAACACTGAAGTTGCGTACATGTAAACCGAATGTGCGTAAGTACTTTTTGCTTTACGACGATTTAGGCAAATTGATGGATGACTGCTCTGCCATCGTCAATGACAAGTCAGCCGCTTTTGAGACCATGGAAGGCGCTTGCCGCCCTTGCATGATGGGGACTAAAAATATTGGGGAAGGGCTAGAACTTGGCACTGGCGTTCAGATCTTTGCACACTGGCTGTTTCCTTTATATGTCACTGTCGAATATAACGATGGAGAAGAGCCTGATGATGCAGAGATGCTAAAGGCCTTTGGGAGTGCTTATCGTCATGTTCACACTGATAATTTGCCAATCTATGAATTGTTAAATCGCATGGAACCGCTGTTTGGCATGATGCGCACCATGGGAACCTGGGACGCACCGCACCCTTGGATGGACACAATTTTGCCATGGCACATTGCGCAAGTTTTCATTGAACAAATGTTAACGGCGCTACCACCCAATGCGTTAGGTGCTACTGGTCAAGTTCTTATTTGGCCAAGTACTACAGCCGTTTCTGACGTCCCTCTGCTCAAAATTACGCAAGCCGATCAGGTCATTGGGCTAGGTGTGTTGCCTGCTATTCCAGAAGAATTCACGAAACTGGTTCATGAAAAAATGAAACTACTAAGTGATTTTTCAGTTCGTGTTGGTAGTAAACGGTATTTGTCTGGTGTAGCTACTTTTAATGGCGTCGAAGACTGGCAAGAACATTATGGTGAGTCTTGGGAATTGATGGTGGCTGGTAAAAAGAAATTCGATCCGAATGCTATTCTTAGTCCAGGCTTCGTAATTTACGATTAATTTTCAAGTTGCCTAACTTAAGAATCAACAGCTCTAACTTTGGTTAGAGCTTTTTAATTTAATAGAGAAGTGCCTATATTTCAAGATAAATATTTTTGGATAGTAACTAAGGTTCTGATAAATCGAAGCTATATTTGGGTTTTAGTTATAAATTCAAGCTTTTTAGTGTAATTAGGTATTTACAGTCAATTTAAGCATGTGTGCAAGGAAAAAAACATGAATATCTAATTACTGGAAGCATTGTTTGTGCAGTCAGAGTTGTTGTATTCTGTAATCAAGAGGGGCTACACGCCTTGTAAGATGCACACTCTAAAACAAACTCGGATCATCTCTACAAATTATGCATTGAAGGTCTTCTACATCGCAGGGATTGTAGGATCTTGTCTGTTAGGGATCGGCTCTAATATTGCGCAGAGTGGTTCGGCCATCACTAACATTGCTTCTATATTAGGCGCCTGCATTGGCGTCACTGCACTATTACTGCTCCAAAGGGGATATAAAAAACAATCTGTAGCGCTGACTGCAGTATTTATATGGCTGATTATTCTGGGATTGACCATCTTTAGGGGTGGCTTATTGATTCCTGCGGCAACACTGTTTACGGTTTGCATTGTGATTATTGGACTGTACAGTAAGCCTGAATATGCAATTTTGCTTGGGGCAATGACTGCTGCTGTTATTGTTGGCCTTTATATCGGTCATACTAACAATATCTTGCCAGCCCCACAATTTGTTGTAACGCCTATGCTACTTATGATTGTAAATGGCATAGTCACCGTATGTGTGTCGCTGGCTGTTTACATCAACGCCCGTGAACGTGAGCAAAAAGCCCGTGAAGCTTCCCAAGCGTCTGCAGATTTGCGTCTTCAAAATCGAGAGCTTGTTGCAAGCGAAAAGCGCTTCAAAAATCTCATCAATAGCCTTGGCGATTCAGTGCTGCTGATTCATCAAACAGGTTTCATTGTGGATGTGAATAGGGAGACTTGTGCGACACTTGACTATTCAGAGTCAGCGTTACAGGGCTTAGCCTATAGTAATTTATGTCCAGAGTGGGATATTGAAAATGTATGGTTTGAATTGCAAGCAGCCCCACCAGGTGAACCAATCTTAGTGTATGGGACACACCGCGCGCGTGATGGATCTGACTTCCCTGTAGAAACACAAGCATCGATTATTGAACACCGTGGCGAGCTCTGTATTTTGGCAGTGGCGCGTGATATTACAGAACGACAACGTACGGAAGCGATGCTGCGACAGTCTCAGAAAGTACAAAGTATGGGCGTGATGGCTGGTGGTATTGCTCATGATTTCAACAATTTGTTGGTAGCAATGCTGGGTCAGTCTTCAGTTGCATTACGTAAATTGCCAGAGGGGGACAAAGCAACCCGCCATATTCAACGTGTGGTTGATGCCGCTAACAGCGCCCGGAAGTTGACGAAGCAGCTACTTGCTTACTCAGGCAATGACACCGCTCAAATGGAAGAGATCAATCTAAATGAGTTGATCGAAACCAACCTAGGCTTTTTCGATGTGAGTGTTCCAGCTCATGTCACGCTAAGTTCCGCCCTACAACCTGAACTGCCAAACATCATGTTTGATCCCGCGCAGTTGCAGCAGGTTGTGATGAATCTCATCATCAATGCGAGTGAAGCCATTGTTGTAGAACAAGGCAAGATCCATGTTACAACCATGTTACGCAAACTCAGCGTTGAAGACTGTAAATATCCTTATGTAGACCTTGCGCCAGGGAAATATGTACAGCTCAACGTGATTGACAATGGTATTGGTATGGACACGGGCACCTTAGAGCGCATTTTTGACCCATTCTTCACGACTAAAGACCATGGGCATGGGCTAGGGTTAGCTGCCGTCATGGGGATTGTTCGCGGTCATAATGGCATGCTGAATGTCAACAGCGTTGTGGGCAAAGGATCAAAATTCGAAGTCTTGCTGCCTGCAATTCCAAAGAATAGCCGCAATACAAAGCAGCTTGCACAGGACTATGAAAAAGCAATGGCAGCGGCGAATAACTAAGTCGACCACAGCCTAAGTAGCCTTAGTTCTGGATAAGAGCGGCAGAAAAGAAGGTTTTCTGTCGCTTTTGAGACGCGAATGATAAGTAAAAAACTCGCGTGAAAAGGAACACTGAAGTTACCTAGAAACACAGGTTTCTAAAATATTCTATCCTGGGTGAAGTAGTTTACAAGCGACTAAACACCTTTCCTTGCTAATAACCACTTAAACAAAAAACGGCTTCTCAATTGAGAAGCCGTTTTTATTTACATAATTATGCGATGTTAGGCAGCTGCCTGCATGTCATCGTCATCGTCTAGACTTGGAAGGTCACCAGTTTCTGGCAACTCGCCTGTATCACTGTTTGTTTCAGTTTCTAGGCTAATGTCGCTCAGGTTACCCAATTCGTCGAGATCGAGGTCATCAAGGTTGATGTCCATGTCTGTAAGATCAAGATCGTAGCTGTCGCCACCTTCTGTCATTGCAGCGTCAACGTCGAGACCCGTTTCGTACTTACCAGCAACTTCGTCTGGTACAACGAAACCGGTACCAGCTGGGATCAGCTTACCGATAATGACATTTTCCTTCAAGCCATAGAGCGGATCGACCTTACCTTCGATCGCAGCCCCAGCAAGCACACGAATGGTGTGTTGGAAGGAAGACGCTGACAAGAAGCTGTCCGTTGCCAATGAGGCTTTGGTAATCCCCATCAGAACAGGCACTGCAGTTGCAGTTTGCTTGTCTTCAGAGTTCAGCTTTTCGTTCATGTCCGTCAACCAGAAGCGGTCAACGTTTTCGCCAGGCAACAACGTGGTGTCGCCAGCGCGAACAATTTGCATCTTGCTAAGCATCTTGCGGATGATCACTTCAAAGTGCTTGTCAGAGATGTTTTGACCCTGTGAGCGGTACACCTTTTGTACTTCGTTCAGCAAGTAAAGTTCACATGCATCGCGGCCAAGAATGTGCAGAATGCGGTGTGGGTTTTGAGACCCTTCCGTCAAGCTGTCACCGGCTTCGATGTTTTGACCTTCGCCCACCAAAATGCGTGAGTTGGTTGGCACGTCGTAAACTTCTTCTTCAATCAGTTCACGTGAGACCAAGACCTTATCCAAATCAACTGCGACACGACCTTCGTGTTCAGCAACAATCTTGGTGTCGTCCTTAGTCGCAATCACTGCCCCAGCAGCAATTTCAGTGGCGTCGCCAACTTGAACTTCCCAGCCGTCAGCAATTGCATATTCATCCGTGAGGAGTGAGCTGTTGCGGACAGTAATAAAGCGCAAGCCTGCTTCATCACGTTCAACGCTAACGTTACCCGCAATGTCACTGATGATCGCTTCAC
>JAHDBS010000179.1:0-3039 GCA_020630225.1 Anaerolineales bacterium
CTTGTCCGCGGACATCTCCAATGACTGGATATTTCGCCTTGAGCTTATTGAGTTCACTCATTAAATAGTCACCCATTTGTGCAGCGTTTTCAACTAGACCTTCTTCTTGAATGACATCAATCGTAGCTGCTGCGCCGGCAGTTGCAATTGCACTCCCGCCACCGTAGGTGCCGCCGTGAGTCCCAGGTACCCACTTTTCCATCAAGGCGTGGTTAGACGCAATCGCAGAGATTGGCAGCCCGCTGCCCAAACCTTTTGCCATCACGATGATGTCTGGGGTGACATCCGCATGTTCAAAAGCAAAGAACTTACCAGTGCGCCCAAAGCCGCTTTGAACTTCATCCAAAATCATGAGGATATTGTGCTTGTCACACACCTTACGAACTTCTTGCAAGTAACCTGCAGGCATTGGGACATAGCCCCCTTCACCCAAGACTGGTTCAATAATGATGGCCGCCGTTTCATTTGGAGAGGTTTGACCGTGCAAGAGCAAGTCAAGCTGCTTCAAGCAGAATTCAATGGTCGCTTCTTCATCCCAACCATAATAATAAGAATATGGCGATGGGGTAACAAACACACCGCCCGGTAACGGTTGATAGTCATAGCGATAGATGTATTTTGACGTCGTCATCGCCATGGTCTGATGCGTCCGGCCATGGAAGCTACCTTGCATCACAATGATGTTGCGCTTGCCAGTTGCCGCACGTGCCAATTTGACGCTGGCTTCTACCGCTTCCGCCCCACTGTTTGAAAAGAAGAAGCGATCGATGCTTTCTGGCGTCACAGCATTGAGTTTTTCTGCAAGTGCCACCGTACTTGGCGAGATCACACAATTGATTTGCCCAAAAATCAATTTGGCAGCTTGTTCTTGAACCGCCTGCACCACTTTTGGATGACAGTGCCCCGTGTTGGTCACACCAATCCCACAGGTAAAGTCGGTATATTGATTACCGTCTGCGTCGTAAATGTAAGCGCCTTCTGCGCGCTCAGGTTGAACCTCGGTCAGGTGAGTCCAAACCGGTGATAAAAGCTCAGTTGACATGTAATGTTCCCTAGCGTGTCGTTAGATGTATTGCATTTATTGCGTATGCCGATTTTATTACAGGAGATCAACTGAGAGTAGAGAGAAAACAGCGGATTACGGGTATAGACATGCATACTAAGCAGTTAGACAACTACTTGCGCGGCATTTGTATCAGCAATGGCGTACAGCAACGTCCAAGTCGCAGCACCATCTTTAGACACATAGACCCCAGACTGCGTGCCACACAACTCATAGTCAGACACGTCTGGATGATAGGCCAACCAACGCACATCTAAGTCATCTAGCCCTGTATTGACAGTGCGCCAGTGTTGCCCCAAGTCATCTGAAAACAGTACACCATTGTCTGTGCCCACAAGAATGACTCCTTCGCGAGCAATGACAGCACTGATATTTTGACCAGCAAGTACAGTTTTGGGCGGCTTGCCGTCTTCGTAATCCAGTAAAAGCCCGTTATGAGTTGCAATAAGTAACATTGGAATTAGGTGTAAGAAAGGACACCACTCAAAGTGCTTTTTGTATGTCTTAGGTTGATGCATATCTTCAAGCACTTTGAGTGGTTATGTAGAGTTACGCAATATCCGTTCAAGCGACTAACAAATGGACATCGCCAAATTCATGCCACAAGTAGCGTTCTTGTAGCGCGGCGGCATAAGCCACTTCTAAATGCGTCGCTCCCGCAACCTGAGCCAGCATTGCAAGATGGCTCGCTTTGGGCTCATGAAATCCCGTCAAAATCCCATCGACAATGCGTAAGGGGCGTTCCGGACCAATAACGAGCTCTGTCCAACCGCTGTTACTGCTTACAGTTCCGTCTACGGCCGTTGCACTTTCAATGGCGCGAACGGCTGTTGTTCCGATGCCAATCACGCGCCCGCCTTGCTGCTTTGTGAAATTGATGAGTTCAGCAGTTGCAGCACTAACCTCATAATATTCAGCATATGGTGGCTCGTGATCCTCTAAGCTGGCAACGCCAGTATGCAATAACACTGGTGCAAACCGCACCCCTTTCATAGCTAAGCGTGTCACAACGTCTGAAGTAAACGGACGCCCGGCCGATGGCATTTCAGCTGACCCTAAGGTGGTTGCAAACACGGTTTGGTAATACTCCAGCGGATAAGCATCCGGCACATAGTCATAGCGAATTGGAAAGCCAACCTTGCTAAGCAACGTTTGAAAGTCGAAAGGACTGTGCAACTCAGCAAGCCACAACCGCGCGTTATTTGCCTGATATGGCCTCAATAAGCGCAGCTGACTGCCGAAATCAAGCATCACTTCTGTGTTGGCACGTGCCGTGAGATAAGGCTGCGTGCCAACATCGGTCACTGTTCGCAGCTCGATCACAAACCGCGTATCTGTGAGCTGGGTTGAAAAATGAACATGAACTGGCCCACCAAGGTAAGCGCCGGTCACTGCCGCCGGTAAAGTCCCACTTGTGTTGACAACTAGCAGATCGCCA
Source organism: Anaerolineales bacterium (assembly GCA_020630225.1). Classification (GTDB taxonomy): domain Bacteria; phylum Chloroflexota; class Anaerolineae; order Anaerolineales; family UBA6668; genus JAHDIM01. The sequence continues at coordinate 2,502 of JAHDBS010000179.1, forward strand.
GCCTGAAGATGGTCTTCAATTGCAGTAAAGCGCGTATGAATGACGTCATCAGTTTCGTAGTGTGACACCATAAGCCTCACGGCATCGCGTGCTAAGCCGCGCGCTTCAATTGGTTTCGTTGCAGACAAGTCAGTCGGCAACGTAAAGTCTAAGGTGGGCTGTAATTGCGCGACTGTCATACTGCACCGCCCACCACGCTTAGCTGCTTGGCGCGATAACGTCCACTCGGCTGCTGGCCTTCAATTAGCGCAAGTAGCCCTGGTACGCTCGCCTCCGGCAAGTCACGATCACTAATGTCTTCTTCTGGAAACGCCGCCTGATGCATCTCCGTCCGCATGTCGCCTGGGTCTACCCAAAGTACCCGCCACGCTGGATTCTCTACCGCAAGCACATGGCTGAGTTGCTCCAGTGCAGCTTTGCTTGCACCATAGCCGCCCCAGCCCGCATAGGCTTCTATCGCCGCATCTGAGGTGATGTTGAGGATCGTTGCAGTCTCAGCCAAACTTGCGCGTACCGCTTGCAATATCCCCAATTGCGC
>JAHDBS010000179.1:3139-8666 GCA_020630225.1 Anaerolineales bacterium
AATGCGCTCACGTGAAATTTTGCAGTCCGTTCGGTGATGGTCAGACGTTGGGAAATTTCTTTATTCTGTAAGCCTTGGGCAAGCAATTCAAGAACTTCTTGCTCTCGCGCAGTCAATGCAGGCAGCTCTGGAGCAGACTGCTCACGCAGTTGGCGCATCAGCTTAGATGCCACAACAGGCTGTAGTAAAGAGCCGCCGCCAGCCACCGTGCGGACTGCACTGAACAATTCGTTGCGGGGCGACCCTTTCAATAGATACCCTTTAGCGCCGGCTTTGACCGCCTCTAAGATGCGCTCGTCGGTATCGTAAGCGGTAAAAATTAGAGCTGGGACATCTGGCGCAACAACAGAAAGCTGTTGAAGAACGCCAACACCGTCTATCGTCGGAATTTCCAGATCAAGCAGGAGAATATCTGGGTCTTGTTCTGCTAACGCCAGCCAGTCTAAGGCGTCTTGGCCGTCACCAATTTCACCCACGACTTCAAAGTCTGGCTGCGTGCTAAGAATAGCAACCAGCCCATCGCGCACAACTGGATGATCATCAACAATCAGAATGCGGATCATGCTTGCTCCAAAGGGATTGTGACTTGAATTGTGGTTCCCATATTTTTGGCAGTCGCAATATCTAGCTGACCTGAAAGCAACTTCGCCCGCTCTGTCATGCCAACTAAGCCAAACCGATCCGGCATCGGTTGTGCCAGATCAAAGCCGCGCCCATCGTCAGCAATACTCAACGTAATAGTGTCGGGCTGATGACGTAGCTGAACAGTAATAGTATCTGCCTGCGCGTGCTGGCGTGCGTTATACAGCGCCTCTTGCGCAATCCGATACAGGCCCATTGCCAGACGAGTATTGATCGGTTTATGCGCCCCCACCACGCTAAATTGAGCATCAGGCGCGGCGAGTTCAGCTAAGGCTTCTGCCAACGTCTTGTCCGCTAACGGAACTGCGCGCAGTTCCAAGACTGAATTGCGAATTTCATCAAGATTCTGACGAGTCAATTCAAGCGCTTTTTCGACAAAGGGCGTTGCTTGACTAGCAGTGTCTTCCAAGACAACTGCTGCCGACTCTAATTGCAAGGATACCGCCGTCAGTCCTTGTGCCACAGTGTCGTGCAGTTCACGCGCAACGCGATTACGTTCGGCTAGCTCGCCCTGCTCTTTTTGTTGCGAAAATAATCTAGCCCGCTCCACAGCGAGGCTCAACATATCACCGATGGTGTGCAGCAGTTGCAGCTCATTTTCACTTAGCGTTGAACGGGTTCGGCTGGAGAGATTGAACATCCCAATCTTTTTGCTTTGCGCAATCAGCGGCACGCTGGTGTGGAAAGCGAGATCACTGTCAGAGGCGTCTAAGCCGTGTAAGCGACTACACTGCACCACATTGATATTTGCAGCTTCCGCTAAGTTGCCTTCACGGAAACTAGACAGACAATAACACCAGCCTTCCAGCTTTTCGGGTGCCTGTACAAGACCAATCGGGAGATTTCGCGCGGCAGCTAGATAATGCGTTGCTATATCGTCTTCAGCAAGCAGCCAAATCCAGCCAGTTTCAAGTTGAAAATATGCAGCCGTCTGATCTAGCACGGCTTGCAGCATGGTGTCTAAATCGGCAATTGCATTGAGGGTTTGCGCAACGCTATTGAGCATGACAAGCTCTTGGTTGCGCTGTTGAAGGGGATCAGCCGTCATTGTCTACGATTGAGACTACCGCTGACCCTGTGGTTGGAGATAAATGCGCATTGCTAGGCTCAAATAGGTAAATCGTAAACTGCTCAGTTTCTTCCGCAATATCATCGTCCACAATCAGTACTTGGACATAAATTGTGGTTTGTCCCAGCGGAATAATGTAATTCCCGATCTCAAAGCTCATATCATCGCCATAGACCGTAGAAATATTGGAAATGGTCACCAATGACAACACGTCCGTGTCAGTCGGGTTACTAAGCGTAAGCGGGATAAGAATAGAGCCGTCGCTTTCATTGACTTCATAGGCAGATGCCGCAAACCCAATTGTTGGCATTCCATCTGGCCCAAGCGTAGGTGCTGGTGCTGGAACGTCTGTTGGCGTTTCAGCTGTTTCTGAAGCAGGTGTCGCTGTTGGATCAACTTGCTCAGGCGCAGCATCATTTTCAGTAATCGTTACTGTAATCGAAGCTTCTGATTCTGGCACAATTGCGTTCACAGCATCTGTGACATACAAGAAGAAGACTTCGTCCCCTTCGTACATTTCGTCATCTGTAATTGGAATACTCAACGACAGGTCACTTTGCCCAGCAGCAATGGTGACTGTCTTAGCCGTCATGGAAAAGTCTGCCCCATTGACGGCAGTTCCCTCAACCGCCCCAATTTCAAAACGCACCGCTTCACTGACTGGCGCAGAAGTTTGCAAGAAAATGCTTAGTGTTCCAGCACTTTCTGACACACTATAGCTTGCTGCCCCAAACCCCAATAAAGGTAAATCGTTGTCTGCGGGTGCTAGTGGCATAGCGGTTGGCGTAGGCGGCAAATCTTTTTCCGGCACGAAAATAATTTGACCAGCATCAATGCGGGTTGTTGGTAAACAATTCGCCCGCTGCATTTGCGCCACTGTTAAGTTGTAACGCAACCCGATGCGAAACAAGTTTTCCCCAATCTCCACCATATACGGATGCCAGTCAGAACGAGGGCGACATGGCTCTGCTGTTGGTCCTGCCATCGTTGGCGTCATCTCAACATCATCCGCGTCATCAGCAGTTGCTGCAGCGTCAGGCTCATCGCCATCAGATGGTTTCTCTGTTGGCTCAGCGCTGTCGGCTTCAGTCATTTCAGCATCGGTCTCATCCATAGCTGTATCTGCTGCATCTGCAACGGTTTCACTGTCATCAGCCGTGTCTTCCGCAGACATGTCTTCCATGTCAGAGTCAGAGTTGTCTGCCATTGCATCCTCTTCAGCCGCAGGCGTTGCCGTTTCGGTTGGGATCTCTGTAGCTTCTGTTTCAGCCATATCATCATCTGCTATTGGCGTTTGCGGCGCCGCTTCAGCAACAAGTGTTGCTGCAATGTTGACAGGCTCTGTTGCATTTGCAGCAAGCGTTGCATCGACAGAATCCGCAATCCGGTCGGGCATTGCGAACAAATTGTCTTCGCGTAGCGCCACAAAGAACGCAATTCCGATGGTTAACAGAAACAGTAAAACTGGAAGTAATGAAGCAAGAATGCGGCGCATGATGACTTAGGCAGGAATGACGAAGTGGAAATTTGCACCACGATTTGGCACGCTATCAACCGAAATGTGGCCGTTGTGCGCATCGATGATTGCTTTGACATTGCGCAAACCAGCTTGCTTTTCACCTAGCCCAGCAATAGATGCTAATTTCTTGTAGCTGGCAGTAAACACAACATCCAGTTCATCTCCAGCGAGGCCAACCCCACTGTCTGCAACTGTTACTGCTAACGCAGGCGCGCCTGTCGCATCAACACCGTGGATATTGAACGCGACCTCACTATGGTCAGGCGATGCCAACAAAGCATTGTTGAGCAAGTTATGAAGCGCCTGAGTCAACGCAGATGGTTCAAAAGCAACCATTGGCAGTTCAGGGTCAATATCCACGCGTAGCGCAACATCGCGCTCTTGGAAATGGCGAATTGCCCATGAAATCGCGCTTTCAATAGTGTCAGTCGGATCCCCTAAGGTGAGGTCAAGTTGTAGTGGACCCTTCTCCGCATCATTATTACGGACGAGATCATCCACCATGCCGCTAATGCGTTCCCCGCCAGACCGAATATTTTCAAGATAGCGACGCTGCGACTCGCTCATATTGGTGTAAGCACCTTGAGCAAGCAAGCGTTCGGCATAAGCCGTGATGCCTTCCAACGGTTTCCGCAAGTCTTGCACGGTAGCTAACATAATCTGCTGCGTATTTGCACCTTCAGCAATGCTGTCCGGCTGTGGCTTGGCAACAAAGTCGCGGTCCCCTTCAAGCTGGTTCAAGATCTGATAAGCCTCATCAGAAGCGGCGACTAACTCGCGTTCGCGGTGTAGTAACTCATCACGCTCGCGAACAAGCGCGTCCTGAGCAGACACTAACTTACCAAGTTCTACTTGGGTCTTGTCACGCTCCGACGTTAGCTGCTGGATTTGACGTTGTAAGTCCAGCACGCCAGTTTTGACTTGCTCAACCGTTGGGCGTTCTCTTAGCTCATTGCGCAACTGATCGCGCTCTGTGGTGAGCGCAGCAATTGCGACCTGCGCGTCATCAAGATCAGACGACAGTGCGCCAATTCGCGCCCGAGACTGATCTAAATTTGTACTCAGCGTTTCGACTTCAATGCGAGAAGCATCTAAATCTGCAGTGAGATGTGCAACGCCAACATTCTTTTGTTCTTGCTGCGCCACAAGCGTATCCATTTCCGCCTTGGTAGCATCCAACTCTTCAGTTAGCTTTGACACCTTAGCCGTTTGGGCTTGTAGTTCAGCTTCTAAGACATCTGTATCCACATTGCCAGTTGGCAACGCTTGGGTGTCTTTTACAGCATTCAATTCAGTCCGCAGCCGCGCAACCTCTTCAGTACGGCCCTGCAAGCTTGAAATGGCACTTTCTAAGTCAGTTGCCAACTGCTTTTTCTCAGTGAGTGCTGTTTCTAAATCACTACGCAAGTTCACTAACTCAGCAACATTAGGCTGTAGCTTTGCCGTTTGGACTTCACTGAGCTCTTGTAGCTGTGACCGCAACTGGTCAGCCCGTTCTTTTTCAGCATCTAACTGCGTATTGGCATTGGTTAGCTTCGTTTGCAATTCTTCCTGCGTTTCAAGCAGTTGCGGATCGACAGCGCCAATAGATGTAGCGTCATACCCTGAAATAAGCCGCCGGAAAAATGCCACCAAGATCATTGGAAATGCGACGAGATCGGCATAGCGCATCAGGTATGGTGCTTGTTCATTCCGGCCTAATTGGGTAATGACTAACACGGCCATCACGGCAAACGCGAGCAGGCTAATAAACAGGTAACCCCAGCCCGCGCGCTGTCGGAGTAAGAGCCAAATCATTGCGCCAGCAATCATTACTAGTTGCAAGACATACCAAACGCTGCGCAGCTGTGGCACCGCCAAGAAGACAACGAAGAATAGCAAGCCGACAACTAAAATTGCCACGATCACAATCGATGAAACACCAAGTAAGCGTGCATCTTTTTGAAGATCTTGACCGTCTTGCCAGTTGAGGACTAGCCACACTAACATCGCCACTGTGGCAAAGCTAATCAGTTGTTCAAGAATGGGAATAATGACTGCGTCGTCTAGGTAAGGCAAGTCAAACGCAGTAAAAATCACGGAGATAAGCCGCAGCACCAACACAACGGAAAGACCAATAGCTAGCTGACGTGACCCTGGCAATTGACGGCGCTGCCACCATGCGAACAGGATCGCTGCCTCTAGCAACAGCAAGGTCATCAGGTAATACACAAGGTTCCCTGGTAGGTGTGTGATTAGGTCGGCGAGTCGTTCAATTGTTTGCATAGCGTTTGAATACAAATCTGATTATACGGGTT
>JAHDBS010000180.1 GCA_020630225.1 Anaerolineales bacterium
AGAATGGTTGCGTGGCACCAGGGCTAAAGACCAGCAACGTCACTTTGCCAGCTTCCGCCCGCCACGTAGGATTCCGTTGAATAATTGAAACGGACTGTGGCTGTGGCAATTTAGTGTCAAGCAGCGACCAACGATCTAAAACGACTTTTTGCCAATAGCCGTGCTGTCTATTTTTCTGCATTAGAAATAGACGATAAGGTAACAGGCTGCTAACATGAGGCTGCAACCCTAACAGGAAAGCAAGCCGTATGATATGCAAAACAAGCTGCCTGCTTATAAATTGTGAGGACAATAAACGGTAGAAAAGATAATGTAACGCACCAGGCTCGTCAGTGGTTGCCACATATGCTGGCTGGGCAAAAGAGGGAAAGCATACATATGACTGTCCGCCTGTGCCAATAGATGTGAATTGGCTAATGAACGCGACCGGAACCTTAGTTTTAACAACAAATACGCCATCGTCTGTCAAAACACGCTGGATCTCATCCTGAAGCGCAGGCCATACCGAGCTAATGGTGCGGTCGTGTAGTTCACACTCTACGAAAGGAATTGTCCCTGTTGCAAACGGCAGATCCAATGCAACAAAATACAGAACAGACGGCAGCGAAGTAGCAGAGTACACGCCAACTGTAGCCTTGTTATTGTGAATTTCGATTCGCAATAATTTGTTGCTTTTCATGGTGCCGGCCAACCAATACCAGCATGGAGGCGCATCGTTTATTTGATACTGTTTACCAGCACTATACGTCTCGATGCTCATAGTCCTCGCGTATACTCAGTCAAGGTCTTTTTATAAACATCAATCACTTCACCTGTGACACGCTCCCAGTCATAACGCTCCAATACCCTTAACGCCGTCTGATGAATAACGTCCGGTGACACGTCGTTTTTACGAGCCAACGTTTCGTCAAGGGCATCCACATAGGATTCAAGATCTTGCCGATCTTCAATAACACACCCAAGTGCATCTGACACGATTACGTCAGTGACATTGCCAACATTTAGGGTCACAACTGGGGTGCCGCTTGCTAGGCTTTCCATCACAACGCTTGGCACACCTTCATAGATGGAACTCATTACTAAGACATCTGCCATAGAGAGCAAATTCGGCACTTCAGAATACTCCGTCTCCTGCCACCAGTGCACATTTGAGGCAATATCTAATTTGGTAGCCAATGCTTGCAATGCCGCTAGCTCTTCACCAGCGCCAAGAAGATGGAGTTGTGCAGCAGGACGCCGTATTAGCAAGCGCTGCATTGCTTTTAAGATAAACCCAACATTTTTTACGACATGCAAACGCCCGACAAAAATGATCAGGTCTACATCCAGCGGAATAGTATGCTTAGTCCGCAATTGATGCTTATTACGGGGATAAAAGAGTGCGAGGTCTTGTCCATGTGGAATGACGGACGATTTTGTCTTAAACGCAGCATCTTCAAAGCGGTCGGAATAAATCTGCTGGATCTTTTTATTGATAAAAATCAAATGATTGATCCGCCGAAAACACTGCCATTCAAACGCTATAACGACTGGGTAAATAATCCGCCGCAGTCTCGGGCGCTTCAACCACATTTCATTCAAGGTCACGCCATGCAACGTACAGACTAACGGGGCTTTCCGCAATACCAATAGAAATGGAACTGCAAAATAAGTTCGCTGAATATGAAAAACCATATTTTGCTCATACTTAAAAAAGAGCAAGGTAAATACCAATTTGATGAAGTACGGCAGCCAATAGGTATCTTGTCTGACAAGTGGACGAAACACCAATTGGTCTGGAAGCTGGGTGTCTTCCTCACGATGCGTAGACGCACCCAAGTAGGTCACTTGGTATCCCCGCTCTAAGTAGTGCCGCACCAGATTTTGGGTATGGCGTACCCCTCCACCCGGTGCGTAGCTGACTAGCGGATTAGACTGATGGATGATGACAATATGAAGCTTCTGCATTACAGACCTCTTTATCGTAATCCCATCCAATCGACTTGGAACTGATGTAATTCAACCGTTGCATCCGAAGGTTCTGGTTCAGAAGCGCTCATTTGAATTTCGCGCAGATAGTCACCACTCACAGGCAGTTCAATGATTTCCCACTCTCCTGTTCCAGCATGATATGCCAACGGCTGGAAGCGTTGCTCATCAATAATAAGCTCAATCGACAACCTGGAGTGTACAGTCCCTTTTACTCGCAATACGAGAGTGTCTTGATCACGAATGGGCAATTCTGGAGAGAGCTCGTAGCGAAACGTAAAGTGATCACGTTCATCAATCGTGTTTGGGTAAATCATTTCCAAAATTGTTCCGTCAGCCTCAAATTTAGCAGTAAGCCCCGTCACATTGTCACACCACGCACACGCCTGCCAGCCCGCAATGGTCGTAAAGCTTTCAATAATAACTAGATTGTCTGCGACTGTGTCGGGAACTGTGTCGGTCTCTTGATTCGGTTCGAACCGAACTTTCGAAAGTGAGTTCTGCAAGTCAGAAATCTGGTACACCGGTTCAGCGACATTAACATCGCCTCCCAATGCAGTCAGCATGGACAAAGACCGCTGCGCGGTTACATTGTCAGGATTACGCGCTAAAGCAGCAACAAAAGTTTTCTGTGCAGCGGCAAGCTGAGACGGCGTTCCACAACGAATGTGATCGACCGCAACACACTGTGACACCAACTGTACTGTGCCGACATTACTCCACCAGGCACTCAATAGTTTTTGGCCCTGCGTTGCCAAGATAGCGATACAAGCTAAGCTTACGAGCAAGATTGTCGTGTGTTGCTTTAATACACGCAAAGCTATGACGCCTCAACTTGCATATTGCTATGCTGCCAGATACCAATTACCAGGCTCAACAAAAGCCAGAAGAGAAAGCTTGGTTTTGCCCCTAATGCGACTGTATCGGTCAGACCATACACAAAATAAGCAACCAAGCAACCTAACACACCTGCCGCTAACACCCGCAATTCGTCCGTTTCTTGGGATATACAAACAGAAACAAGAAGCACGGGACAGATCAACCAAATTGAGCCGTAAGCAATCAGTCCGGGTAGCCCTAGGTCAAGTGCAACTTGCAAGAATTGATTATGCGCGTGGGCAAAGTCAACTTGTGAGAACCCAAACACAAACGACAATGGATAAGAAAAATGCACAGTTCGCCGAAAGCTATTGAGCCCTACCCCTGTAAATGGAGCGTCTTGGATGGTCGCAATAGCCCGACGCCAAATTTCTATTCGCCCTTCCTCAAAAATCACTGCAGACAACTCCGTGTTTGCTGCCGGAATAAAAGCCAGCCCGAACAAAACCGAAGCCCCTAAAAGCAAGAGAAATGCCACGCCCCATTTCGGTAAAGCAAACAGTCCACTCAGGTTGAATGCAACAACCAGTCCTAGAAATAGGCCTAGCAGAGCGCCTCTAGACTGCGTTAGTACAAGAACGCTAACCATCAGCAGCGTCATTCCATACAAGCCGAGTCGTATCCAACCGATTTGCAAAGTCATTTGGCGCTGCAGTGTCGCAAGACAAATCACAACGGCTAGCGGCGTAACCCATAGCAAGACTCCGGCAACTTCATTCGCATGAAAGCCTAATTCTGCACCTGGCAAACCAGTACTCAGAGTAGGCAACCGGCGAACAATAGGCTGCACTATGGAAAACTTATTCGGCCAGTTCACCCCTACCAAGGCAACAGCACTAATTGCTGCACCAATCCCTAGCTGTAGTAAGACACCTGCATATAGAAGCTGCCGCGAAGCGCGGATCACATCTAAAAATGCGTAGAAAAGTAAAACCCCAAAGACCAGATTGATAGCGCGAGGCAAGCTAAACATCACATCAAATGTGGTCAGCAAACTTATCGCAATCATCAGCAGCAAAACCAGAATTGAAAGAGACAGTGGATTTGACCTCTCTTTCGCTGTCCTCTTTAGATGGTAGAAATACAGCCCCCCCGACAAGAGAAGAATCAAAACCAACAACCAACTATCATTTGCAGTCGAAAGGACGACAATAGGAAGAAGTGCTAGCAGCCCTAAAAAAAGGAACACAGACTGACGCGGCAAAGTCCTATTTAGTAATGACATAGCGCTTCTAAGCGTATGCAAAGCTCACAACGCGACTGAACAAACAAAATTTCCAATTAGACGGCAACGCAAAGACCCTATACTTCATTGCTATTTGTTCTCCCTCCGCCAGATTACTTGAGATCACTAAAAGCCACAATGGAAGCTAGCGACTATTCGGTGCCTTTGACAAGTAAATTCATTGCAAGACGTCCCTCTTTTAACGCTTTCGTAAAACGACTGGCTTTAGCCTCCCCCTACTCAGATTTTACTGAGTGTTCTTCAGCATAAGGGGTTACCTTTTTTTAATAGTTGAAATACAATCAGGACGGTAATTGGTAAGGAATAAAGCACTTTGGATTTAAGACAACTCGCAAAACTTTTAAGATCGCGCGCCTGGATTGTTCTCTTAGGCGCTCTTGTAACTGGGGTTACTGCTTTCTTTGTAAGCCAGCTCCAAACACCAATTTATGCGACTGCCTCAACGTTGCTTGTTGATGCCGCTCCTGATCTTAACCGTACTAATAATAATTCTTCTATTATAGCGAGCGAACGCTTAGCGCGAACTTATACCGAACTTCTAACAACAAACCCCGTTTTAGAACAGACCATTGAAGAGCTAGGTCTCCCCATAGAAGCACGAGCGCTGCGCGGACGAGTCAATGTTGCCGTTGTGCGCGACACACAGCTCATTACGCTCACTGTCCAACATCCAGATCCACATTTGGCGTCTTTACTTGCCAATGCGATTCCTGAGGTCTTTAGACGCCAAAATGCTGAGCTACAAAGCAACCGCTTTGAAACGTCCAAACTAAATTTTGGAGAACAACTCAGACTGCTTGACAGCCAGATTGATATTACCCAAGCACAAATTGATGAATTGGAAAATACTGAAGTCAATCAGGCGGCATTATTGCGATTGCAGACTGAGCTTGGTCAATACCGCGAAAGCTATGCCAACACACTCCAGGGTCTAGAGCAAATTCGACTGACTGAGTCACAATCAACCAGCAATGTTGTCATTGTAGAAAAAGCACAAACGCCAACACGCCCTGTCAGGCCACGAACCCGCCAAAACACCATTGTGGCTGTGTTGCTGGGGACTCTCCTCGCGAGCGGACTGGTCTTTTTACTTGAGCAGTTAGATGACAGCATTCGCTCCCCGGAGCAGCTAGAACAAGCCCTCAATGCCCCGATTATTGGCCATATTGCGGCATTTGAAGCCGACAAGAACAGTGCACCTTTGGCCCATACGCAGCCGCGATCGCCAGTCGTTGAAGCCTACCGAGCATTGCGGACAAATCTGCAATTTACAGCAGTAGATAAATCCTTACGGACAATTCTTGTCACCAGTGCAACCCAAGGCGAAGGAAAAAGCACGACAGCAACAAATTTAGCAACCGTCATGGCACAAGCCAACTTGAAAGTCGTGATTGTTGACGCTGACCTACGCCGCCCAAGCATGCATAATAAATTTGACCAGCCAAATCATACGGGGCTGACAAATTTCATAATTAATCGTGAAGACTCTGCACTGTACGAAACAGATTTGCGACCTACCGGTATTGCCAACTTATCGCTTATTCCATCTGGTGCAATTCCGCCGAATCCAGCTGAGTTGTTAGGGTCAAAAAGCATGACCGATTTGCTGGAAAAGCTAGAAGCGTTGTGTGATGTCATTATCATCGACGCCCCGCCTACACTAGCCGTCACCGACGCAGTCTTACTGTCACGCTCCGTTGACGGCGTCCTCTTTGTCGTTGATAGTCAAAATACGGACCTGCGTGTCGCACAAGAAGGACTCCAGCAACTGCGTAAGATAGATGCTGCGCTTGTGGGTGTTCTGATGAACCGCATGAATGAGCAGCATGGCGGGTATGCCTACCAATATCAATATGCTAAATATGCTGCGGAGCAAAATTCAGGTCGATTCAAAGCTCTCAAACGCCTTTCAGCGCCGTTCAGACGCAGCAGCTCCTCGTAAAACGAGTGTGTGATCAAATGTTGTGATTTGGCAAAGAGAATAAGTTTCAGTTGCACATAACGGCAGAGCCTTACCTGCGGACGACGTTGCTCAGCGGGGGGCGTATCTCATCATTCTTTCTGTCAAAGTACGAAGATTAAGTCAGGAGTAAATCGCCTGTTTTATACGTTTTGGAAAACACATTCGTATTTGACCTGCGAAATGTCACACAAGACAGTACAAATACGTACCCACTGAGCGAAGTCGAATGTGCAACTATAGACTATGCCATTGAAATCTGTCTCAACCTTTGCACACACTAAAACTAAAGCGCAACCCGCTTTGTTGCTATTGTGGTAGCGGTTTATGAATCTGACGCAACTTGCATTCAATGCGCTATGGATCTTAGGCTGTAGCCTACTTCTTGCCACAGTCAGCCTTGCCCGCGCCTACATCAATCCACCCCAACACACGTGGCAACACGTCCTTGCGACGCCTAAATTTCAAACCAGTATTTGTCTGGGAATGCTGACCATTTGCGTTGGCTTACTCGGGCTCGGAGATACTTGGTTAGACATCGGCATTTGGGGCGGATTGGCAATTGCGTTTGCCTTCCAAGCACTAAGATGTTGGCAAGCATCCTAACTGCCCAATGAAGACATTGCTGTATCGGCTAAAGGTGATTGTGAGCTACGTGGTTGCCTGTGGGCTAAAAACCTTGTCGCGTAACCGCGTCCCGCCCTTTACCGCAACCTCTGCTCTCATTGTGCAAAAGGGCAGCGTTCTATTGATAAAGCGGGCAGACGGGCTAGGCCATTGCTTTCCTGGCGGGTATATCAACAGCACCGAACAACCCGCAGATGCAATTGTGCGCGAAGTCAAAGAGGAAACGGGCTATACCATTGCAGTTGACAACATTTATTCAGCGCACACCAACACCAATCAGCCTTGTCGCTATCCAATTGCAGTTGTCATCACCTATCTTGCTACTATTACTGGTGGTGCGTTGCGCCCCTCTACAGAGGGCATTCCTGTGTGGTTCGACCTCAACAATCTTCCAATAGATCTGCTCCGAGAAACCCGCAAAACCCTTGACGACTACCTTGTAGAGCTGCACCGTCAACCACCAATGTAAAAGCACCTGCCTTAACCTGAATTCTAGATAAGCATTGCCTTTTGGCACCGGAACTTCGCTAAATTCTTGTAATTCGCGTGATATTTTGAAAAAAGTTATCCAGAACTCAGGCGAGTATAGGTAAGTGCTGAAAAATAATTAACTGCTAAACGGGTAATTGCTAAATTGTTAATGCTATTCACCGCAAACGTTCCTCATCGGTACCTACTGTTCATGGCAGCAGTAGCATTAACCATTACTCATTCAGCAGTTTAGCAATTAATTATTAGGCCCCCACCACAATGTAAAATCCCCCCACTGTGCCCTGCCTAAAAACCGCCCTCTCTCCCGCCAGCTTGTCTGCGCGCCTGCACAACGTCTGGCAAGCGATCCAGATTGTCTGGCATGCTGCGCCGCGTTTGTTTGTCGCGTGGGCGCTACTGATTTTGCTGCAAGGCATACTCCCCGTCGCGACGGTCTACCTCATGCGCTGGACCGTGGATGCGCTCGCTATTACGGTGAACAGTGCCACCGCTGCCAACCTGCGCACAGCAGGCGGCATTACGCTAGGACTCGCGCTGGTGCTGCTCGCTGTAGAACTACTGCGCTCTTTGCAAACGTGGGTCACCACCGCCCAGTCTGAACATGTGACCGATGCGGTCAAAGCACAGATCCATGCGCAGGCGACGCGGCTGGATCTTAGTTTCTACGAAGACCCGAATTACTATGACATGCTGCACCGCGCGCGCAATGAGGCCAACCATATGCCGCTGTCGCTGGTGCAAAACTTAGGCGCACTGATTCAAAACAGCATTACGCTGCTAGCGATGATGGGCGTGCTGCTGCCGTATGGCGCGTGGGTACCATTTGCGCTGCTGTTAGGCACTGCGCCAGCCTTGTTGATTACCTTCCGCTTCAACCGCCGTCAGAATGCGTGGCGCTTGAAACGCACGCCCCTAGTCCGCCGCACGTATTATTACGACCACTTACTGACCAGTCTGGATGCCGTCGCCGAACAGCGCTTGTTTGCGCTTGGGCAAACGTTTATTCAGCGCTATGTCACGGCGCGTGCAACGTTGCGTACCGAACGCCTGTCGTTTGCGCAGCAGGAGGCGCTGACGCAGCTATTTGCAAAGACGCTGGGGCTGTTGACGGTCGCGGTCACACTAGGGATCTTAGCGTGGCAGACGATCACGACGGGCGGCACGCTGGGCGAGCTGGCGCTGTTCTATCAGGCCATCAATCAGGGGCAGCGTTTGGCGGGGACGTTGTTTGGTAGTCTGGGGCAGATCTATCGGAATTTGCTGTTTATTGACAATTTGCTGGCGTTTCTAGCCTTGTCACCACGTTTACCGGAGCAGCCCAACGCAACGCAGTCTCGCCCGCTCACGCTGCGCGAGGCCATTCGGATTGAGAATGTCAGTTTTCAGTATCCGGGCGCTCAGACCTTCGCCTTGACTGATTTTTCACTGACCATTCCAGCGGGCAAGCTGACGGCGATTGTG
>JAHDBS010000181.1 GCA_020630225.1 Anaerolineales bacterium
CGATGCTGATGGACGGGGCGTGTTGGTGCTCAATGAGGTCGCCGATCTGACCGCATACACTGGACTGGCGATTACCGTTGAGCCAGCCGAAGGGAGCGCAATGCCAACTGGCGATGTCGTACTGCTCGGCACTTTCTAAATGAAGCTTCACAAGTTAGCTTATCTTGTTCTTCTCCTCAGTAGTGTTTTGGTGGCTTGCAACAGCGAGCCACCTGAGCCTACCCCTGCATCGCTCTCTACCACTAAAGACTCAACTGAACCAACAACCGAACCAGTCCGCTTCTTAGCGTTGGGCGACTCATATACCATTGGACATGGCGTGCATGAAAACGCACGCTGGCCGGTTCAAATGGTCGCGCAGCTTCGTGAAAACGAGATTGCAATTGAAGATGCCGAAATTATTGCCCGCACAGGCTGGACCACGCGCAGTTTACTGAGCGCCTTAGAAGTCGCAGCCCCAGAGAAAGATTACGATGTTGTCAGTTTGCTAATTGGTGTCAACAATCAATATCAGGGGCAGTCGCTCGCGGTTTACGAGGCTGAATTCAATGAATTGCTTGCATTAGCCATTACCTACGCTGGGCATGACCCAAAGCACGTTGTAGTAATTTCCATTCCAGACTACGGGGTAACACCATTTGCTGCAGGGTCAACGCTAGACATCGGTAGCGAGATTGATGCGTTCAATAACAGACAACAAGCTATTGCTGAAGCCGCAGGCGTTCATTACGTCGACATTACGCCATACTCGCGCGAAGCAGCGGAAGATCGCAGCCTCATTGCACCAGATGGCCTCCATCCGTCAGGCATTCAATATAGCGGCTGGGTTGAACGCGCCCTACCAGTGTTTGAAAGAATTTTGGAACCGTAAACTTTCGTTACGCGCTGCAATCTGTTTGAGAGAGAAAATAAAAAAACAGGCGTCTCAAGTGAGACGCCTGTTTTTCATTTACTGTAACTTAGCGTAAGTGTCAGCTAACGCGTTATTCTGGTTTAGTTCCAACAGTCGCCATGACAGTCATCACTTCACCACCACGCACAATTTGCAGCGCGATCTCTTTACCAATTACATCATCGGTCAAGACCATGAACAAATCATCTGGATTGGTCACAGCTGAGCCTGCTGCCCCTACTAAGGTGTCACCCATATAAATACCAGCCTGTTGCGCAGGGCTGCCTTCTTCCACAGAGACGATGAGAATACCTGTCTCTTGCTCTAATTCTGTTTGCAGCGCCTCTGGCAACTTCACAGGTTGTAGACCAATACCCAGCCAACCCGTTTCAATCTTGCCGTGCTCAATCAATTGTGTGGTCACTTTTTGCAAAGTAGATACCGGCACAGTAGTGCTTGCGCCACGCCCAAGCCCTGACGTATTCAGACCATAGACGCTACCATCTCCGGCAATCAATGGGCCACCAGAAAAACCGGGATACATCGTGACATCTGTAATCAATACGTTTTGAGTACCACGTGGTCCACCGTGTCGTTTATGACCACGTCTCCCACGCCCCCAAGGGCCACCCTTACCTTTTCGGTGCCCACGATGACGCGGCGGCCCAGTCATCACTTGACCAATACCACTCAACGCGCCTAACGTTGCTTGCACATGCTCACCCGGTCGTCCAACGGCTAACACCAATTGCCCGACCCGCACAGCATCTTCAGCAACCCATTTGGCTGGAACTAATCCTTCAGCGTCTGTTTTCAAGACTGCAATATCTGCCATTGGTGCGCGGCCAACCAAGGTCGCCTCTGCGGTTTCTCCATTCGGCAGAATAATCGTAATATTTTCATCGTGTCGGACGACATGGTTCGCAGTCACAATATGACCGTCTGCGTCCCACACAATGCCAGTGGCTGGGAATTTGCGACGTGCAGCCACACCCACCACGCTCTGCGCAGCGTTTTCAACTGCGTCAGCAAAGCTATTTGAGAGTTCTTCAAAAGTTTTCATGCTATTAGTGTAGAAGAATGACAGCAATAAAACGCCGTGCAGATGGGCAGTTATGGCCTACCCATTTGGGTAGTTCAACGGCGATTACAAATTGATAACGCCAAGCCGGGCGGCCTTCACTGCCGCTTCAGTCCGGTTTTGCGCGTCTAACTTTTGCAAAATCGCGTTGAGATGGAACTTGACCGTGTTCTGACTAATGAATAAGCGTTCAGCAATGGTCTTATTAGAATGCCCTTCAGCAATCAGATTGAGGACTTCAAGCTCACGAGAAGAAAGTGGTTCGGGCAACACAGACGAGAGTGTTGAGTGTGAGTCTAAAAGCTCAACAAACTCAGGAGCGATAATAACTAGATCTTGAAGCGCTGCGTTACTGGCCACTGCAATTTGTTCGGGTTCAGCTGACCGCGGCAGTACCGCTGCAACACCCGCCTGCCACGCAAATGACACAACGTCATCATCAGCAACTAGTGCGATGACGGGTGGAAAATCTTGCAACTCTACAGCCTCTTGCCAATCCACATCCCAAAGCAATACGTCAGGATCGTACGTCTCAAGCGCTGCATCCAAGTGATGCGATGTCACTTGGCCAACAACGTTGACATCGTCTACATCGGCCAATAGGGCTGCTAACCCAACGCGCGTGAGCGGGTCATCGGCAACAATTAGTACGGCAATCTGCATCTCCATTCCTCGGAGTGTAGCAAGTCTTTATTTGAAAAATATTGGTATGAGCAGCAGATTGCGTTGAGGCCTATCAATCTATGTTCATTTTTGTGTATTGTGTATTCAGGAACTTATCACCGTAAAAGGCCTTTTTTAGCGATTATAATCATCCATAGTGACGACTTCACACTTGCCCCCGTTGACGCGTGAGCGCGCAATTCTTGAAGCTGCGAATGAGATAGCCCAGCTATTGTTACGTAACGTCAATTGGGAGTCTGTCATTCAAGACGTGCTGCGCATCCTCGCGCAAGCCTCTGACGCAGACCGCGCAGTGCTCCATCATCAAACCCCGCTAGAAAATGATGATTGGATGATCCATGTGGTCGGTGAATGGGCCGCTGACGGCGAGCCGAATTTTGAGCCATCAGAATTTCCGCTTAGCAGCACACCATTTAGAGACTGGCTAGACGTATATTTACGCAATGAGCCAATCGTGACACCAGTTGCACAACTCCCGCCAGCCCAACGTGATATTTACGTCAACTCCGGTATCAAGTCGTTTGCATCGATTCCGATATTTGTAAACAACGCGCTTTGGGGAGACTTAGCATTAAATGACTATTACGATGCGCGTCCCTGGGACTCTGGTGAAATTGAGAGCCTCAAATTTACAGGGGCGGTCGTTGGTGCTGCGGTGGAATATTCCCAGCTGCAAACAAAGCTAGAAAAAAGCGCCCAGCTCAAAAACTTTGGGCATCTCTCGGCAAGTATTTCGCATGACTTCCGCCACATTCTGTCTAAGATTTCCATGGAAGCAGATGTGCTGGAACACACAGCCGAACTGTCTGAAAGAGATCAAACCTTTTTAGAGCGCATTAAAATTGCAGCCGCCACTGGCTCTGAACTTACCCAACAATTACTGTCGCTCGTTGCCACAGATCCAGACGCTGAAAATAAAACCGCAGTCGATATGCATCACTTACTGCTCAACAACATCAAATTGTTAGAGCCTAAGCCCAGCACAAACATTGAAATTCAAACGACTCTTAATGCTGTTGCCACCAAGATATTGGGATCTGCAGCCCGGTTACAGCAAGTTGTCATGAATCTAATGATCAATGCAATTGAAGCCATGGGAGAGAATGGTGGTGGCGCATTGACTGTGCGCACTTCCAACAGCAGCCCAACTGCACACGCCAGTACGCCCCCCATAACTTACCTTGTTGTTGAATTTGAAGACAATGGTCCAGGGATGCCGCGCGACGTACAACGTCAAATTTTCGACCCCTTCTTCACTACGAAAGCTGAAGGTCATGGCCTTGGTCTGTCTGCCACACGTCGCTTTGTCCTTGAAAACTCTGGCACCATTGCCGTCAGCAGCGTGCTAGGAAAAGGCACAAACTTCACCTTGACCTTTCCCATTGCGCTTTAGCAGTTAGTCCGACACAAAAATAACACTATAGACTCAGCACGCATGTCTAACATTGGCATAACAGGACATCACCCCGAGACAAAAGCAATGCCCTGTTATGTTCTCCTCCAACTAACAGACGAATATCAGTTGCAAAAGGTTCCCTAAAAATTCAAATTCGTATCGATTTGGCAAATTTCGTGTTTTTCCGCACGGTGTTACCTTTCAACTTCTAGGGACACAGTCTAAGAAAATACACGGCAGCCCACAAAATTCAGCTTGCCGTAACCATTACAAACTAGGTGGAGTATCTAAATGATTGCAACCTACGCCGATATTTGGCGCCCACAAACCCAACCAGCAACCTATCTCTATGACATTGTCTGGGTTATTGCCGGATCTCTGTTCATTGCACTAACTGCGCAGATTTCATTCAACATTGGTCCAGTACCAATTACAGGCCAAACCTTTGGTGTGCTGCTTGTAGGGGCGCTGCTTGGCTGGAAGCGCGGCGCACTTGCTGTACTGGCATACCTTGCAGAAGGGACAATGGGGATGCCCGTTTTTGCCAATGGCATGGCTGGCCCAGCTGTTTTTGCTGGCCCAACTGGTGGCTATTTAGCAGGGTTTGTTCCTGCGGCAGCACTAACAGGCTGGCTAGCTGAAAAAGGCTGGGACCGCAACGCATTGATGACAATTGTCGCTATGATCCTTGGCAACGTTGTAATCTATGCATTGGGTGTGCCCTATCTAAAAACAGTATTGGCAGTCGATTGGGCAACTGCGCTAACATATGGCTTCACCCCCTTCTGGATGGGCGACCTCGTCAAAGTTGTCGCCGCCGCAATTTTGCTACCATCTGGCTGGAAATTACTGGGAAAGTAAACAACCAACTATGAATGACCTCATCAAACGCATTAACCATGTAGCCATTGTTGTCCCTGACTTTGACGGCTCAATGGCATTTTGGCGTGACGCCCTAGGCTTAGACTTGTCGCATACGGAAGAAGTTCCTTCACAAGAAGTTGAAGTCGCGTTCTTTCCAACTGGAGACAGCGAAATTGAGCTTATCCGCCCGACTAATGACACCAGCGGCGTTGCAAAGTACCTGGCAAAGCGTGGCGCGGGAATGCATCACATTGCGCTTGAAGTGACTGATATTTATGCCATGTTGACGCGTTTAAAAGAACACGGTGTCCGCCTCATCAATCCAGAACCAGTCCCTGCAGCTGGCGGTAAGCTAGCCGCCTTCATTCACCCAGAAAGCGCCAATGGCGTCTTGGTGGAGTTATATCAAGTTGATCCAATAGACGCTGAATAAGCATCTCGCTGTTAGCAGTCATAACGCGGAGCTGCGTAGTTTACAGGGAATTATCTATACATTTCCTGCAAACTACGCGCCTCCGCGTTTTTGTTTACCGCTCTACTCTGCCCATACGCAACTGTAGCGCTTCCTCATATCCTGCTCATCGCGCACTAAGATTTGCGTAATGGCGGGTCATTCCTTTCAAACCGCACCCTTGCTAGTGTCACGTTCACGTTGGCAAGCGGTGCTTCAGCATCAAATTGTGCGTAGTCTGCTAAATATCGGCTTAGTTGCTGCTTGGCTGGCACTGTTCCGCCCTATCTTTCCCTATCTAAAAATCATTGCCACGCGCCATGATTTCCGCACCAACCAAATTATTCTCGTTGGGATTGTAATTTTGCTGGTCATTCGAATTTTAGATTCCGGTGAAAGACCTAACCTTGCTGCTATCCCACAGTTAGTCCCCATCCCGCTACTCTTAGTTGGTCTGAGTGCTATTGGATTCTTAGTCAACGCCCGATTTTTTGATGTCAATACGCTAGCCGCTACGTTATTTGGGATCGGGTCTTACGGACTAATTGGACTGTGGCTGCCCCCACAACGATGGAAAGCCGGTCTGCCTGCGGCCTTGCTGATGATTGCGGTGCTCCCGTTTGGCGATCACATGCAAACATTTGTAGGCTACCCCGTGCGCTTATATACAGCGCAACTAGTCGCAGAACTACTCGCCATTGTTAATATCACCAGCGTCGGTGTTGACACCATCCTCGTCTTTGAAAATGGCGTGTCGCACATTGATCTCCCCTGTAGCGGCGTCAAAAGCCTATGGACTGGCGGTATCTTTTTGCTAGCCATTACTTGGATCGAGCAACGTCAAATTGGCTGGCGCTGGGGTCTCATTGCCCTATTATTCACACTGGTCTTACTGGCGGGTAATCTGCTGCGCGTGCTAATTTTGACAGTCGCTGGTCCCGTTTTTGGCCTAAGCACATTAGCCGAAGTGATCCATGTGCCATTAGGTGTGCTGACCTTCGTTATTGCTTGTTTACTTGCCGTTTTTCTATTGCGTTGGGCACCATTGCCAAGCGGATCGGTATTTCGGATCACGCCCCAACGTCATGCTTGGCTCGCCCCGCTGCTCATCGCATTACTACTAGTTGGCAGTCTGTTGTATGTGGCCCGTCCAGTGCTCGCAGTCAACAAGGCAACTGTCACGCTAACACCGCCAACTGGAGTAAGCATCACACCGCAGCCGTTGACGCCCACTGAGTATGAAATGCTCAGTCGAGACGGTGCAGATGCAGTTGAGCGCTGGGCATTTGAATGGAATGACATTTCCGGCACCATGATCTTGATTGCAAGCGACAGCTGGCGAGCGCACCATCGTCCAGAGCGCTGTTTTGAAGTCTATGGGTTACATCTAGAAGACTCAAGAACGCACCTTGTTGCAACAGATTTTCCGCTTCGACAAGTCGCCCTCGCCACGCCTACTACAACACACACGTTTTCCGCTGTGTACTGGTTTCAGTCAACCAATCAACTTACAGACGACTATGCGACTCGCATCTGGGCAGACTTAGTCCCTGAACGTGAAGAATGGGTCCTGACGTCCATCTTGTTTGACGCCGATGTTGACGCCAGCGCGTCTGAAACCGAAGCCTTATATCTTGCCTTACGCGAGACCATTGACGCCTATTTACAGCGATAACGCTAACGCAGGAGTAACCCTATGACAAAAACTGACAGCATCGGCATTAAGCCACTTTGGCGTAGAGCCAGCTTTTGGGGTCCCGTTTTGTTTTGGTCGTGGAACGTCATTTACATGTTTACGTTCCTGTTTGGCTTCTCATGGACAGTTGTCCTAGACATCATCACTGGAGTACGGGAAGACATCATTCCCTGGATATTTGTCTTCAATGCTTTGCTGATGTTCATTGTGCCAGCAGTTGCAATGTGGCTCGCGCTCACCGTATTTCGGATGCGTCCAGCGGCGCTGTTGGTCTTTGGCTACGGCGTTGAAGGCCCCTTAATGCTGCTGCTCATGCTGCGCTTGTTTGCCATTCGACAAATGACGCCAGGAATGCTTACCTTACTTGTGATTGCCGTTCTTGGCATCGCAACGCTTTTCTGGAAGCTGCTAGATGATGACCTAGACACCCGCCCAGTCGGCACACAAGCGTTGGCGCTCGTTGGAATGACGCTTTGTCTATGCCTCGGACTATATTTAGGCGCATTTCTACTGTTCTATGTCGTACCGTTTGCCGCGTTTATTGTGCAAGGCATCGCCCAGTTCTTCATCCATTTACCAGAAATGTTACGTACCCTCACGGTTGACGACCTCATGGACATGTTCGGCGTGTCGCTGGTTGTCATTATGATGATCTCGCTCTGGGCATATTCCGCAACGTTATTCATTGGCTTACCCTTTGCCATGCCTGGGCTATTTTCTTATCAGTGGTGGCAAACGTTGCAAGGCTTTGCCAAACGACACTCATGGGGACTTGGTGTAGCACTCTCCGCGTTTGCTGTTGCCATCGCCATTGGCAGTATGGTCATTTTCAATCGTCAGCCACAACATGTTGCCTTTGAGCTGCTGTCAGAGCCACCCACCACCCAAGCCGAAGTCGCAGCCTTGCAAGCCGAAAGTGAGGTCATTCGCACTGGTTTACTCAATGCCTATCTCGCTTCAAATCGTTATTTCAGCGCAGTAGGTGACGTGCGCCATATTTTTGATATGGCCACTGCCCCCAATGGTCTCAATCTGACGGAAGCCGCTGGCACACGGGTCCAGACTTGGTATGAAGCCCTTGCGCGTCCAATTTTGTACGAACCATTTGAGCCTTACACGGAAGGCCTTGTAAATGAATGGGGCATGCCAATCAACCGCGCCTTTCAAGACGATCCAATCAAAGCCGCCGAGCTTTACGAAACTTACTTTGATGAACCTATTTCAGTTGCCGAGCGACCAGCTATTGTAGAAGCCGTCAAAACAACGTGGGATATGCGCCAAGGCGAAGCCGCATGGATCGAAGTCGATGACCGCGAAATCCATCTTGAAGAGCAAGCTGTCACTGTCACTGAGCATGGCGACTGGGCAGAAGTGGAGCTCTATGAGGTGTACCGCAACAACACGGCTATTCGGCAAGAGGTGATTTACTATTTCAGCTTGCCTGAAAGCGCCGTGATTACTGGCGTCTGGCTCGGGAATAGCGCCGATCGTGATGAGCGCTTTGCGCATCGCGTATCACCACG
>JAHDBS010000604.1 GCA_020630225.1 Anaerolineales bacterium
GACTAGTTGAGTCTGGTCAGGATTGACGAAGCTGTGGAAAAGGCTATTTGTGTCGAGTTTCCCCTAATACTGCCGCTCAAAATCAATTTTGTTGGGCGCTGGTTCGCCACGAGCGATTGCGTTTAGCACCTTCGCGAGTTCCACTGCGCGAGCAGGCTCTGTTTGGTCGCCCATGCCTCCTCTGTGCGGTGACATGATGACATTGTCCAGCTCCCAAAATGGAAAATCTGCTGGATATGTGCCGGGTACATCATTTAGACTACGGTTCATCTCTTGCGGATAGTTGTACCAAACATCAATACCTGCAGCGGCAATATCATGATTGAGTAAGGCGTTATACAACGCTTCTTGATCGACATTTGCACCACGCCCAACGTTTACAAAGACAGCATTGCTTGGTAATAAATTGAACGCTTCGGCAGTAATGAAGCCATTAGTTTCTGCGGTGGCCGGCAATATACAAATAAGCGCATTTGTCTTAGGCAGCAATGCCTGAAATGCTGAGACGGGATGTTGCGTTACTCCCGTGTTGTCTATGGTAGGAGTTGTGACTGAACGCCGGATGACGTTGACTTGCATCCCAAATGCCTGACACTGACTCGCCACGCGCTTGCCGATGGCACCATAGCCCAAAATGAGAGCAGTACGCCCAGCTAAGGTCAATGTATTGTCTGCAATTGTGGTGAGGTTTGACCAGGTGCCCTGTCTCAAATGCTGATCCCATTGCAGCGTTTTTTGTGCTGCGCAAAGCAACAATGTCATCGCGGTTTCTGCCGTGGCAGCGGCATTATGATGCAAATTATGCAAACTAAGATGAGGACGTGCTTTCACTAAGCTCTGCGTATGCGTTGAGACGCCTACCCAAGGCAAAATGACATGGGTCAGCTGTGGGCGTGTGTCGAATACGATTGGGTCGTCTAAGCTGCCAGACACGAGCACTTGGCAGTCCAAGCGGTCAGGATGGTTAGTACCGATTGTGAATCGAATGTTCTCATCGAGTAGCGGTGCAATGTGTGCAGCGAGTTCTACTTCACTGGCGTTTTCATAATGGACGTGCAACATGGCGCTAAGTATAGCGGGAGGCAGGCGGAATAATAAATTCTTGGCGCGACATGGGACAATATCGACATGCCTTTGGTGTCTGTCAATTTGCCCGTTTATAACGCCGAAAATACGCTTGTAGAAGCGCTGGATAGTCTGCTTTCACAAACACTTTTGGATTTTGAAGTCATCGCTGTTGATGACGGATCTACTGACCGGTCATATGAAATCTTGCGTACCTATGCCGCAAAAGACCCGCGCATAAAGCCATACTACAAGCCACATACAGGGGTGGTTGAAACAGCGCAATATGCGCTTTCCCTTAGCCATGGTCGTTACTTAGC
>JAHDBS010000182.1 GCA_020630225.1 Anaerolineales bacterium
GTCGCTGATGAGTTAAAGCATGTTCTTGAAGCAGCTGAAAACGCCCGTGCAGATATTCGTCAAGTAGTTTTCGATATCTGGCCGCATGAGTTAACGGCCTCACAATTTACGCTGGATCTACAGAAATACCTTAGTGATGTCACACCAGACAGCACGGTTGATACCACCTTCGATATCACTGGTGATTTTTCACGACTCCGACCACAGTCACGCCGAACTTTATATCGGGTTTGTCAAGAAGCACTGAACAATATCAATCAACATGCTCACGCTGAAACCGCTAGCGTCTGTATTGACGTCCTAAGCGAAGCCGTGCGGCTTGTCATCCGCGATGATGGGAAAGGCTTTGACGTCCAAAGCGCGCTTCCCCAAACAATCAATTCTGATCACTTTGGAGTTCGTGGCATGCAGTCGCGCGTCAGTGAGCTGGGGGGGACTTGTGAAATTTTCAGCCGCACAGACCTTGGCACAACAATTGTGGTGGACTTGCCTGTTGACCGATAAATGCTGCCTCTAGGCAACTTCAAAGGCACCCCAGAGGCAGCTTCCACCCGGCCTTGTCCAGAACTAAGGCTAGGTTCCCCAGTTCAAAAATCTACTTCTAGCGGGCGTAGCACCTGAGCCTGCTGCAGCTTAGGCGGGATTGCTTTCATCAGCGTATTGCGTAAGAACACCCCCGCTTTATTAGAAATTTGACCAACGTTCCCAATTTGACGACATTGCCTAATCATTGGTGTTGTACGTTTGCGGCGTTTAGCTTCGTAGGTACGCAGCGCACCGTTTAAGTCACTATCTGCGCGGAGACAATTTCGCAATACGACTGCACTTTCAATGGCTTGGCAAGCGCCCTGACCAAGGTTAGGGGTCATCGCATGCGCTGCATCACCTAACAACGTGATGCGCCCGCTGCCCCACTTACGTAGTGGATCAATGTCATACACATCGTTTCGGAGAATAGCTTCTTCTGGCGTTTGGGCTAGCAAATCTGCAATTGGCGCATGCCAATTTTTGAATATTTGCTGTAAATGCGCTTTTTCGCCATTGGCCGCACATGCGCCTGCTGCAGCAACTTGTGTGGCATACCAATACATTTGGTCATGTCCAACCGGGAACATGCCAAAGCGTTGCTGTGCCCCCCACGTTTCGCCGGGGACACAGTGAGACTGGTCGTAAGGAATAACTGCCCGCCATGCTGTGTACCCAGAATAGACCGGAGTGCTGTCTGGATGTAACTGCAAGCGCACTTTCGAATTGATGCCATCCGCCCCAATTAGCAAATCACAGTCAAACGTCTCACCTGTACTCAGCGTGACACTGACTTTATCGTCAGTTTGCGAAGCTGTTTCAAACCCTGCGCCTAAGACAATGTCTTCAATTCCAAAGGTCTCAATTAGCGTTTGCTGCAACTCCGCGCGATGAAAGACCCGAACCAATTCATCAATTGGCATTGGTAACGTTCCCTTTCTAGGGTCACTTAGAAAAGCACCGTCCCAATTACGCAGACTCGCTAAGCTTTTGACATTGTGATTTTGCAGAGCGGCCTCAGGGATACCAAGCTCACGCAGGCCAAGCAACGCGTTGCGCCAAATTGTAAGGCCAGCGCCAACTGGTTTGAAGGCAGAAAATTTCTCATAAATCTTGACCTGATGCCCAAGCTGTTTCAGCGCAATGCCCGCGCTTAGCCCACCAATCCCAGCACCAATAATAGCGACCTGCATAAACTAACTCCAGTAAATGAGAGCTGCAATGATCCACATCAGCAGCCATTGTGGCACTTTGAGTAAACTACCGCGTTGCCAAATAACGATCACGAAAATCGCCACGCCATAGAGGACAAATTGCCATACTAAAAATTGCAATAGCGCAGCAGACGGTTCTACTGCACGTGCGCTTGTGAACAACGCAACAGATGTCAAGCCAAATCCTAGGGTGACTAAGTGCCAAACCCCTGCCAATTCCAACTTAGACACTTGAGAAATATCAGTTTGCAGCATGGGTTGGACTGGTGCTTTTTGTCCCAGCACGCCATGCGCGACGCAGGCGACTGCGCTCAAAATTGCGGCGATAAATAACAAAGTGTTCATGCAGTTTGTCCATCCATTTTGACTGTTGGGCCAATTTCGCCAGCGGCAGCGCGTAACATTAGCCGCACAACAAGATGATGAAACGGGCGGATGACGTTGAAGTAGACCGGCCCCGTCCATTTGTTGTAATGCACAATAGTCACCATGTGATAACGTTTTCGAGTTGCCGAAATTGACTCTACGCTAAGGCCAAGGTAAGCATCTAAATGCGCTTCTTTGGCTGAGGCAATGTAATAGGCCTCTTCTTCAGCCGCTTCGACTTTGAAGAACGCTGTGGCATCTCCAGTTCGAAAGCTAATATCTTCCGGCGCTAGCGTTACTGCATGCGGCATTCCTTCTTGACGCATGCCTAACAACCGTACGAAAACGGACCTTACACGGTAGAGAAACTGCATCCACGCAGGCATGTAACTAAACATTCCAGCAATAAATTCACGCATAGACCGATCACTTTCAATCGTTTTGATATCAACATGATCAGCATCTTTTAGATAAACATCGAACTTAGCTTGATGAGGCAGTGTTTGCATCTGACGCTCCTGCGGGGGTAAAGATAGATTGAAGTAAAAACTGACCGACTTCGATAAGTTTTTCAGGGGTACGGAGTTCTGGCTGGCGTTTGGCACGGTCCACAAAGCCAACGAAGGTCATGTAAGCAAACTCAGCCCGAAATTGCGCTGTATCTTCAGTGAAGCCTGTGTCTAACAACAGACCTTTGATAAAAGCAATCCGACGCACTTCAACAGCTTTGACAACTGCTGCAATTTTTGGATCACGTAAGCTCCAATTGAACATGGCAGTGTCAATTTCCATAGTGCCATATTCTTCAGTCAGCGCCTCAATTGCAGAGAAGAGACGCGCCATCCGTTCATCTGGGGAGTTTGCTTTGTTGGCTTCTACAATCAGATCTTCGGTTTCTTGCTGCCAAAGCTCTACAATGGCAGCCAACAGATCACCCCGATTTTTGAAGTGCCAGTAGAAACTGCCTTTACTTACATTGAGCTGGCGCGCCAAAACTTCAACTTTGACACCATCGATATTGTGATTTGCCATTTGCTGCACCGCAACGCGCAGCCAGTCTAGTTTTGTGACTTTCATAGTTTGAGCGCCATACGCCTCCGTATGTTTTGATAATACAGGCAATTACACCACGAGTCAATACGGCACCGTATGGTTTTTGAAAAATAACTAAAGTGCGTTGAGTTTTGCGGAGAGTTTGTCGAAGAAGAAATCGCCTTTCGTAAGCGCCTCTAAATCTTCGGCAAAAGCGCTAGCTGTTTCATAACGTGCGGTCGGCGTCTTTGCAAGCGCTTTTTCAAAACAAGCCCGATATGCCCTTGGCAAATACTCTGGCAATGCTGGTAATGGCGCTTCTGCATGTGCCTGTAGCGTTGCAGTTGTTGTTCGTTTCACAAACGGATGACGTCCTGTAATTGCTTCAAAAAGAACAACGCCGATTGCATAAATATCACTTTGCGGTGTTGATGGTATTGACCTATTTTGTAACGACGCTTGTGCTTGTTCGGGGCTCATATAGGCTGGTGTCCCTCCCCGTATGCCAGCCGACTCGCGTAAAACAGCTACGCCAAAGTCTGCAAGATAGGCTTTATCCTCAGAATCAAAAAGGATATTCGCAGGCTTTACATCTTGATGGATAATGCCATTGCGATGAGCATGATCTAGCGCTCTTGCAATCTGCGCCACGATGCGAACAGCGGCATCTAGGTTGAGGGGCTTGCGCTGAATCTTCTGAGCTAGATCGCCGCCAGCAACATACGCCATTGTGATGAAGGGCTGTTGCGCAGTGCCATATTCAAAGATCCGAATAATATGCTCATGGGACAGATGCGCCATGAGTGCTGCTTCCTCAGCAAAACGCTCTTGAAACGCCGTAATATGCTGAAATTGTTTTGGAAGAAGCTTCATTGCCACCTCTCGCTCAGTCGTTGGGTCGTGGACCAAATACACCTCGCCCATTGCCCCTTTACCCAGCATTTGTTGGACCCAATAGCGACCAATCTTACGCTCCTGCCGCACTATACTCCGAGCTGTCTGCATCTGTTGCAGCACGGCAGAAGGTTTACTTACGCCTAGTGCAGAATGCAACTTGTTGAGATACCAACGTCCGCTATCTGCAGCTTCAAAGGTCTTTATGAGCGCTCTTGCCGTTTCAAATTTGTGTTGCGCCGCTGTAGATAAGACTTTCTGCCCCGCAGGAGAAATTTCTTCGAAGATGCACGGCAAAAGTGCAGCAAAATCAGCAATATCCGCAGCCTTTGATCCTAATTGTTGCCCTAACCCAACTTGTCGTAGGTATGGCATGTGATCTGCATCAAATGCAATCGCATCAACTTCAATGCTGCCATGCCTCAGACCATACTGATGAACAGCATCAATGGTATTTGCGAGGCGCTTCAAAAACTTGATCTTTTTCGCTGGTTGCTGATCTTTCATGAGCGGCGGCCATTGATCTTGCAGATAGTCTGGGCCAACGCTGTAAGGTACGTCTTGATGCCAGCCGATTTCATAGATAGGCGCTATTCCAAGATGAGACACTTTGGAACTCTTGGTCATTGCAGCAATAAATTTTTGGCTTGAAATTCCTGCATGTGGATCAGGCATGGTGAGCGCAACGGGGCGCTGCAAATGCTCATCATGTGCGCGGACAACTAAGCAAGACAGCACCTTTTTCGGTTGATCTAGTAATCGATAGTGGCCTATATACGTTGCCGCAGCAGCATTGTCAGCCTCTTGCGGAACATGAACCGAATTCAGACCACCTTTAGCCACTGTCGTTCTGAAGACATCTTCATCAGCAACCTCACTCTCTGAAAATCGCAGCGTGAAGTGATAGTCCCCAATCGATATCGTGCTGCCGGCCGACAGCAAAGCATCTGTCGCAACTTGCCCCGACACTTGTACGCTTTTTTGGCTACGAAGCCACAGCTGGCCGTCTAAAAGAACAATGCTTGCATGCTGCGCAGCATACTCTGACCCTGTAATGCGAATGGTTGCCATTGCAGTCGTTCCAAACGTCACCGGCACCTGAACAACCTCTGTTCTAAACTGGAACGTCTTTGGATCTAGCCAGCGAACTTCAATATCCATTACAAAATATCTTTACGTTTTTGCAAGAGATAGATGACAGGAATAATCAAGGCAATGAGGCCTAACTGCATCAGCCAAGACCACTGCAGCCGTTGCCAATATTCAGACGAGTCTTTCACTACAAATAACCAGTCGCTATCATCATGCAAACGATTCACAATTGACTCTGCCTTGACAATTTCACCTTGATATAACGCGTCATCTTCAGCAAATATCTCTAGGTCGTCTATGTTGTCTTCTAGTTCCTGTTCAAAGGAATTGCGCTCAACATCGAAGGCGTCCAAATCTGCGGTAAACGTATCGATTTCAGCTTCAAACGTCTCGACGAACGCATCTTGTTCAGCCTCTAGATCCTCTAACCAATCTTGCAAATCTTCAATATACACATCACGCGGATCTCTTAGTGTGCCATCCTGAATGGCTAACAGTTCAGACTGGCTTGGCGGCATTGGTGTTGCAGGAGGCGCCCCAAAGGCATTCGGTTCGGAAAACTCTGGCTGCGTGGGAGGCTCTGGTGCATCACCAAGGTCCTCCGGCGCACTTGGCTTGCCCAACGCAATGATGCTGGCATCCATTTCGCTGCCGAGGCCGGGCAAGTTGCAGCTCTCAACATTCAGAACACTCTCGCCCAGACAAGCGCACGCAATCGCAGAGTCGTCTGTATTTTGAATTGAGACTGACTCGATGAGTTCAGAGCGGCAAGCCGCCGATGATGCATCTGAAAACGTCCCGTTAGTAATCACTAATCCTTCGTAAGCCCAGCGAATGAACGTGGTGTCCCGAATGACAGCCGGAATGGGCACTAATGCCCCAGACAACATAATCTGAGGGATCATGAAAAAGATAATAATGAGCGGCGTAGTGGCTTGACTAGTGGAGAGTGCCGAACTGAGTAGACCAATCATCATTCCGCCAAATGTTGCTAATACCAGAGAGACGTACATGAGGCTATGTTCGAACAGGCCATAGGGCATGTCGAATGCAATGTAATGCACGGTCAGGTAAATCAATGCCTGATACAACGCCAATGCCGCTGCAACCGCGAGTTTAGAAAACAAATACGGACCAATTTTCAGGTTGACCAACCGCTCGCGCCGATAGACATCCCCTTCTTTAACAATCTCCCGCATTTGAGACAGCCCACCAACCAGCAACGCATATAGCGTTGGCGCAAATAAGGACATCGCTGCGGTGCTAAAACCACCGTCTACATAGTCAAACACATTGCGCCCAAGCGACCAGGCCAGCACAAAATCCGTCATGGCTACCGCTAAGGGCAGCAACAGCATCAACACCAGCGCTAGCCTATCGCGGGCCAGAATATGAAAATTGCGTTGCGTAAGTACCTGAAACTGGTGCAATCCTGACACACGTGGCCGCTTCGATTTCACCACGTTAGGCTTTGCTACCGCCTGTGGTTGATGGTCCTGGGCGGATATGGCGTTTGTCAACAGCGGTTGTTTTGCAGCTCGGGCGGTTTCAAACCGCGCTTTCCAATCTGCGGGGCCGCCAAGCTGCGGATCATCCAACAAATTATAAATATCATCAAATTCCAAGCGCGCCGTTGGATCAGACGCGCGGATCGGGTCAAACTGTTTGAAATATTGCAACGCCTCTTCCGGTGGTCCAAACCAAGAAAGGTAGCCACCGCGGGCTAAGAAGACGACCTTGTCTGCCAACATCACATTTTTAGTGGCATGCGTGATAAGCACAATCGTGCGTCCCTGATCTGCCAAATTACGCACGAGGTGCATAAACTCGGTTTCCGTGCCGGGATCTAACCCAGACGTGGGCTCATCTAGGAAGAACAGACTGGGCTTCGTCAACAGTTCGACACCAATGGAAACGCGCTTGAGTTGCCCCCCGCTCAAACTGGAGATCTGCGTGCTGGCCCGTTCAGTCAGCTTGAGGTCTGCAAGCACTTCACGAATGCGTTCGTCACGCTCTGCTTTGGTCATATCGCGCGGTAGCCGCAGGCGCGCTGCATACTCTAGCGCTTGCCAAACCGTTAACTCAGTATGGATAATGTCTTTCTGGGGCACATACCCAATGAAGTTACGCACGGCATCGAAATTTTGGTAAACATCAATGCCGTTGACTTTGACCTCACCACTCGTTGCCGGCCGATAGCCAGCGATCGAATCCACCAAAGTCGATTTTCCACCACCACTTTGTCCGACCACCACAACAAAATCGCCGGGATCAAACGTTAGTGAAATGTTTTGCAAAATATTCAGGTCGGGGCGAACCTGCTTATTCAAGTTGATCGCCTCAACTCTAAAGCCATCTAAAACTTGTGCTTTGTGAATGGTCTTCAGGTTGAGGGTGAAGCTGTGGCTGCCAATCTGCAAGATGTCTTTGACTTGTGCCGTGACTTCCCCGCTAATTCGCTTACCATTGATGAAAGTTCCGTTGGCACTGTCTAAATCGGTAACGACTAGGACGTCTTTATCGCGCCGCAGGGTTGCATGTTGACGCGACACATTAGGCGCGTCAATCACAACATCAGCAGCTTTGTCGCGACCAAAGGTCAACGTTTGACCGTCTTCTAGGCGGACCGACTCTTTTACAATTGCGGAAGCCCACTCCAAGGAACCCACATACCCAAGCTGAACGGCCTGGTCTGAATTGCCCCTACCAATCCGAATTTTGTCGGTTTGTTGCAAAGCATATGGCCCGTCCAGAGAACGCCCGTTGATATAGATTTTATTCTTAACGTCTGGATATTCGATCAGATGATAGCGTTCACCAATCTTGCGGAGTTCGGCATGCTGCCGCGAAATGAAGGCAGAAGGGATAACAATGTCATTTCCACTGGCGCGCCCAATTGTGTAGACCGGACGAGTGAGTTCGAACTGTTTATGTAACCGATTACCAATGCTAATTGTGAGTGATGCAGTCGCATTGAGGATTGTGGAATGCACGTCTTGCGCGAACAATTGCGTATGCAGCGCACTGTCTGATAAAAACTGCGTTGCAAACGAGTCGGGCTGATACTCAGACGCATTCACAACAACCAATTTCAGGTCGTCACCAATCGTGATCTGATCCCCTTCATGCAGCTCTTCTACAGTAACAACCCTGTCATCATTGAGCCATGTGCCAATGTCATTATCTAGATTACGAATACACCATGTGTTTTCATGAAGCAAGAGCTCTGCATGAGCAGCGCTAAGTTCAGGATCATCGATAAATAATCCTGCGCTTTCTTCATTGCCAATAATTGCGGCGTCTTGCAACTGATATACGTTTACAGTTTCTGTGCCTTTCTGCTGTGCAAGTGTAAGCATGCTTATCCTAATACCTATACGCTCTATGAATAATTCAATGCTGCGTTCAGAAAGTTTTCGATGATTTTGAAATTAGCTTAGAGTTACCCAAGTGTC
>JAHDBS010000183.1:0-2744 GCA_020630225.1 Anaerolineales bacterium
CAAACCGCATTGGTCAATACCTCGCTGGTGAATTGTCACTGGACGACGCATTGGCTGGCTTGCAAGAAGACATCGACGACGCAATCGCAGAAGCGAGTGGCGTTGCAGTCGGTCCAGACGATGTTGGTGGTGAAAACAATCCAATTGAAGTGTTGTTTGTTCCATCAGTTGAAGCTGACGTGATTGTTACCGGTGGTGAAGTAATGGCTGCTGCATTGAACGAAGCTACTGGCTTGAACTTCAATGTATCTGTTCCAACAAGCTACGCTGCGACTGTTGAAGCTATTTGTGCTGCACCAGAAAACACCATGGCTTTCATCCCTGCATTGGGTTACGTCTTGGCTAACAATCGCTGTGACGTAGAAGTTGGTGCTGCTGCTGTTCGCTTTGGCTTGAGCTGGTATGCCGCGCAAGTTGTTGTGCCTGCTGACAGTGACATCCAAGGGATTGATGACTTGGCTGGTAAGACCTGGGCTGTCCCAGACTTGGGTTCAACCTCAGGTTACCTCTATCCATCAGTTATGTTGCAAGACGCTGGCGTAGAAGTTGGCGAAATTGTAGAAGCTGGTGGTCACAGCCAATCAATGTTGGCTGTCTACAACGGTGAAGTTGACTTTGCTACCGCATACTTCAGCCCACCATTGACCGACCCAAGCTGGGCATATGGCGACGATCCAGAACCATATGACAATGCTGAATGTGCACGTAACGATGAAGGCCGCACGTTCTGTGGTGACATCCGCGCATTGGACGCTCGCTCTTCAGTGACCGACACTGCAGCAGATATCTTCGAACAAACCCGCATCGTTATGCTGAGCCCGCAAATCCCTAACGACACGATGAGCTTTGCTCCAGAATTCCCTGAAGAATTGAAGGGCGCTATTGTTGACGCTATGGTTGAATTTGCAGCTTCAGAAGCATGTCAAGAATCAATTTGTTCAGACGACTTCTACAGCTGGAGTGGTTTGGAACCAGTACAAGACGGTTTCTACGACCCAGTACGTGGCTTGATCGACGCACTTGGCTACACTGACGAAGACATCTTCGGCGGATAGTCAGGTTTGATGACCATGCTCGTGGTCTGTCACACGACTGTGTGACTCTATTAGAGCAATTGAAGGGCGGCATTCGCCGAATGCCGCCCTTTTAGTTAGTTAGCTTGCCAGTTTGTTAGTTGCATTACCGGACTTGTAACGAGGAACTTACTAATCAACTCGCAAGCGAACAAACTACAAAAAGGACACTATGCCACACGATCCGATTCTTTCTATTCGTGAGCTCTCAAAAACATATCCAAACGGAACAGAAGCACTGAAAAAAGTGAGTTTTGACGTTCCTGCTGGTCAATTCTTAGTCGTTATTGGGCTAAGTGGTTCTGGGAAATCAACATTACTACGCTGTATCAATCGGTTAATTGAGCCTACGAGTGGCTCAATTATGTTTGATGAGGTTGATATTGCGACTGCGGAGTCAGATCAACTTCGGCGGGTTCGACGCCAAATTGGGATGATTTTTCAGCACTTCAATTTGGTAAGCCGTTCCAAGGTCTTGACCAACGTTTTGGCTGGTCGCCTTGGCTATACCAATCCATTGCTGAGTTTGCTAAATCGCTTCGCTCCTGAAGACAAGACTTTGGCTATGAAAAACTTAGACCGGGTTGGGTTGGCTGAAAAAGCTTACTCACGAGCTGATGCGCTAAGTGGTGGTCAGCAACAGCGGGTAGGGATTGCACGTGCATTGATGCAAAATCCACGTTTGTTGCTGGCGGATGAGCCTGTTGCGAGTTTGGATCCAGTGTTGGCGCATACCATCATGCAATATCTTGAGCAGATCAATCAGGAAGATGGCATTACAGTGATTTGTAGTTTGCACTTTTTAGATCTCGTTCAACGGTATGCCGACAGAGTTATTGCCCTAAAAGACGGCGAACTCATGTTTGATGGCCCGCCTTCAGACATTGATGATGAACGTTTCAAAGAAATTTACGGCGAAGACGCTCAGCGGATTGGTTAGGAGTACATAATGTCAAAAAATATTCCAAGCGCGCCGCAAAAAACAACCTGGCAGCGATTACGTATTTACGTTTTCCTCATTATTGCCTTTTTTGTTTACGCTTACGCCATCCAAATCACTGATGTTGGATTTGAAAAGCCACGTGAAGAAAATCGGCAAACGCAAGTCATCAATGCTCTACGTGGGCTAGCGCAACCAGACTTGTTTGAGTACGAACTTGAAGAGTTCGACTTAGACACGAATGTGTTGATTCCTTGTTCAGGCGATGCGCCAGCCGCACCAGAGTTCACTGATGGACCATCTTATTCGCTCTCTACAAACTGTGCTGAACCTGGCGCACCGGTCTTGATTGAAGGTGCTGGCTTTCAACCAGGTGAAAGTGTTTTCTTGAAATTTATTCCAGAGAGCGGTGTGGAATTGAAATTGGCTCGCGAAGCGATTGTGGTCAAAGAAGATGGCACCTGGCGTTATGAAGGCGAGTATAAAGACGATCGGACGTCTGATAACCCTCAGCAAGTTCGCGTCACACTGCGACGCAAGCAAGGAATTTCTGGCCTTAGTGAAAACACGCTGATTTCATTCCAAAAGATTGTTGAAACAGTCTTCTTGGCATTCATGGCGACCACAGTTGGTCTCATTGTTTCTATTCCGTTGAGCTTTGTCGCAGCGCGGAACCTGATGGCGCCTGTTCGCACACCGTTTGTTTCGCTGATGGCAGGGCTAGCAGTGGC
>JAHDBS010000183.1:2844-8574 GCA_020630225.1 Anaerolineales bacterium
CGCGTTGGGCTTTCCTTGCAAGACACTTTAGGCGACACATGGGGCTTTATCGGTCGCTTTATTTATGTCTTAGCAGATGCGCTGCGGGTAGTCATTCCAGTCTTTGGTGCGCTAACTGGTGCAGCTTTACTGTTCTCAGTTGTCTCAACGGTTGTCAACACTGCAACGCGTAACAACCCTGCGATTGCGCGGGTCACCTCCATTATTGCATCCGCCTTAGCCTTGGCTGTGCTTGCAATGGTCATTGCGACTTTTATCAACTGGTTATATGAGTTTGAAAATCTTCAACAGTGGTTAATGAATGCCGGGATTGGTGGGGCGCTTGTGGGGGCTGCGCTCGCATTTGTAATCCGTCCACGCCAAGCAATTGCATCAGGCCTAATAGCATATTCCATTACCCGGACAACGCTCAACATTGTGCGCGCGTTGGAGCCACTGATTATGGCAATTGTCTTTGTTATTTGGGTTGGGATTGGCCCGTTTGCTGGTGTGTTAGCGCTGTCGCTACATACCATTGCGGCATTGGCGAAGCTATTCTCAGAACAAATTGAAAGTATTGCCGATGGTCCAATTGAAGCAATTACAGCGACTGGTGCTAATCGATTGCAGACGATTTTATATGCGGTAATTCCGCAAATTATTCCGCCTTATATTGCATTTACGCTATATCGCTGGGATATCAACGTGCGTATGTCAACCATCATCGGTTTTGCTGGTGGTGGTGGGATTGGCTTCTTGGTCAATCAAAATATGAATCTGCTCAAGTATCGCCAGGCCTCAGTACAAATGATTATGATCGCGATTGTTGTGATCATCTTGGACTTTGTGAGTGCCCGTTTGCGTGAGCGCTTTATATAGCCAACGCAGTAAACAATTCGCAGTAGAGGAGAAGGTCTATGACAGTTAAGTCTTCACAAAAGAGTGGCGACAGCATAGTGGAGAGCATCCTTAATCCAATTACCAAGACGTTGACGAATATCTTAGACGTTATTTTTGGGAACTTGCAGAAGTTAATTGGACCAACAAATATGGCGTATGTCTTCGTACTGCCCAATTTGTTGATTTTCGGTGTCTTCATTCTCTTTCCAATGCTACTCAACTTCTGGTATGCATTCACTGGCGGGGTAGAGTTTCAGCCGCAAAATCGGCCTTATGTAGGGTTGAAAAACTTTCAACAACTATTTGAGTGTGAGAGCTTTTTAGATCCAAATTCTTGCCGTGAAGATATTTTCTGGCGTGGGGCCTATAACACAGCTGGGTATGTGGTTGTGCAAGTTGTGCTACTTGTGGCAATTTCATTGATCACCGCAGTTATTTTGAATCGTGACTTGCGTGGCCGTGGCTTTTTCCGCAGCGTATTTTTCTATCCAGTTTTGTTGTCACCAATTGTTGTGGCGCTAATTTGGAAGTGGATTTTGCAAGAAAATGGCCTGTTCAACGGTGTGTTGACCGGCATGGGCTTTGATCGCGTGCAATTTTTGACCAATGCGACTTGGGCCAGATTTTGGGTGGTAATCATGAGTGTTTGGGCCTATATGGGCTTTTACACGCTGATTCTATTAGCAGGGTTGCAAGCCATTCCGGCTCAGCTCTATGAGGCCGCTAAGATTGATGGCGCTTCGGACTGGCAGCAGTTTCGGCAAATTACGGTTCCGCTGCTCAGGCCGACGCTGCTGGTTGTTATGGTTCTTGCGCTCATTCGGGCGGTACAAGTCTTTGACATTATCTTTGCCTTTACGCGTGGGGGGCCGGGGACAGCAACATTGTCTTTGGTGCAATATATCTACGAAATTGGATTTGCAAGTCCAGCCCGGCGCTTTGGGATTGCCTCCACGGCATCGATCGTAATGGCATTGGTGCTTGTGATCGCAACGCTTATTCAATTGCGCATCAACCGCGATGCAGACGCAGCATAGGAGGAAATGATGACAACAGCTGGAAAATTCCTCACAAATACGCGTGGCGGCAAACGCCTCCACATTACGGACATTTTGTCTTACATCTATCTGTCATTGGGCACAATTGTTATGTTTGGTCCAGTGCTTTGGTTGGTTATGAGTTCTTTCAAGACCTCAGGCGAGCTATCAAAGTTTCCACCGCGCTTCTTGCCATATAAGCAGGAACAGGTAGTACTCGAAGGGTTTGATGAGCCACTAGATGTTTATCAGGTCACCTTGGAAGATGGTACTGTCAAGAACTTAGTACAGACAAAACGGATTGGCTTAATCGCGAACATGATTGACCCTGAGAATCCGGATGAAGTGTTCAAAGTGCCAATTGAAGATCGTGTCGCACTTGAATCAATCAACTTCAATTTAGATAACTATCGCGAAGGGATATCAAGCTTCAATTTCTCACGTTACTTGCGAAATAGCGTTATTGTCACTGTGCTTGGGACTGTGCTCACATTGATTGTGAATAGCATGGCCGCGTTTGCGCTGAGTAAATATAAATTCACAGGACGGGACTTCATCTTTATTCTGATGATTAGCGCGCTGATGGTGCCGTTGTCAGTAATTCTGGTGCCGGTGTTCTTGGTAATGCAGAAAGCGCAGTTGCTCAACACGCTCTCGGGGCTAATTATCCCGGCAGCAGCAACCCCGACGGGTGTTTTTCTTCTGCGTCAATATATGCTGACTATTCCAGATGAGCTTCTAGATGCAGCGCGTATTGATGGCGCGAGTGAGTGGCGGATCTACCAACAAATTGTGATGCCTTTGTCACGGCCTGCGTTGGCGGTATTGACAGTCTTTTCCGTCATGTGGCGCTGGAACGATTTCTTGTGGCCGTTTCTCATCTTGAGCCGGAATGAATTGTTTACGTTACAAGTCGGCTTGCAGACATTCCAAAGTGACCTCACGATTCAGTGGAACCTGATTTTGGCAATGACTGTGTTGACGCTATTGCCAATCACGATTGTGTTTGCGTTTTTACAAAAGTACATCACAACCGGTATCGCAACGACCGGGTTGAAGTAACAAAACTAAGCTTTGAAACAAAAAGCCAGCTAGATGTGTGTTTAGCTGGCTTTTGTGTTTAATCTAGATTTTTTGAAAAAGGACGTCCGTATTTCCAAGTCCAAATCAGGCAATACCCTAGCAGCGCACCCGCTAGATTGGCCAAAATATCGATCCATGTATCAAGCCCGCTAGAGTCGAATTCATAGCCAGCATAATATTTTGAAACAAATTCATATAACTCGGAAAATACGCTAAAAAATGAGGCAAACATCAGCACTAAGATGAGGTTTGCTGCTAAATACGTTGACTTACGCTGTGAGGCCGTCTTTAGGCTGAATAATCCGTTACCTTGCTGTATTTTGAAATTCAACACAAAATATTCGTAGATAAACGCAATTGCTAAACCACCGCCCATAAAATGAAGCCATTTGTCGTTGAAGACCCAATAGGGAATGAGTCGGAATGAGAAAATGACTAGCGCGGCTAACCCTAAATAGCCATAAGTTTGGAAGTGGTATCGCCAAGAGAGGCTAGGTTGGATGTCGCGTAGAATGGGTAGCTTAAAAATTGCAAGCAGAAGCAATGGCAGTGTCAATGCATACAGCATAAACAACACCCAGGCGATGTTATAAATTGGCGCGTACCAAGAAATGTTTTGGAGCAGGTATTCAATTGGGTTAGGCATAAGACCTAACTATTGTAACCGTGGCTGTGCTGGGAGCTTAATTCAGTGTGGGTTGAATATTGTCACTTGGGGCAAGTGACGTGTTGATTACGCGCGCACAGAATTTGAGACGGCTAACCACTTGGTCTAGCTGTGGGTCAGTCGCGTACTTTTCTGGCATACTCACAAGCAAGCTGCCGACTACGTTTTTGCGATGATCAATAATTGGCACAGCGGTCCCGCAAACACCTGGGGTAAGCTCACCATGCGTTACGGCAAACCCGTGCGACTTAATTGGTGACAAACGATCCTGTAACATACCAGCGTCTGCCGGTAGTTCAGTTTGTGCTTGTGCACCAGGGGTGTCTAAA
Organism: Anaerolineales bacterium; assembly: GCA_020630225.1. Classification (GTDB taxonomy): domain Bacteria; phylum Chloroflexota; class Anaerolineae; order Anaerolineales; family UBA6668; genus JAHDIM01. The sequence continues at coordinate 6,840 of JAHDBS010000183.1, forward strand.
AGACGTTGCAGCTTTTGACGATTGAGATGTGCCAAAATGACATTTGCGGCTGCGCCGCGTTCTAATGAACTTGGCATGCCGCGCACATGACTACTAACAAAGTTTTCGTTCCCGCGTTCTTGATGCACACACAAGATCTTGTGCTGATAGTAGCGAAACATCATGGCGTAACATGGGAACTCTTTGACAAGCTCTAGCATAAATGGCCGCCCAAGTTTGATGAGCGGATCACTAATGCGCAGAATGTAATCTAATTCAACGATGCGCGGCCCAAGTGTGTATCCCACACCAGGAACAGAAATGAGCAGGCCTTCTTCGTTTAGCGCTTTCACATAGCGATAAACAGTCGCTTGCGGATAGCCAAGCGCATGGACCATTTCTTCAACTGTCCAATCAAGCTTATCTGCTTGAAACAGTCGCAAAACTTTGAGCATCTTTTTTAGACTTTTCATTAGTTTCGCATTATATAGGAATTTGCGTGTCACGTCAGGGTTGAAAATCTGGACAAAAACTATTCAAATGTGCATATATTCGAGGTTTTCTTCTTGTAATGTGCGAAAACAGTAATTTGGCTTACGAATTTCTTCTCACATCATAATAAATTGAGATTTGACTAGTTTTGTATTGATACATTGATTTTTATTGACTTCGTGTGTTGCTTCAAAAGCAGCATATTGCCAAATTTGATCCTTACAGAGTAAATATCTGCTTTCTTGTTTATGACTCAAAATATTATTTTTATCTGCTGTGACCAACTGCGCTGGGACTTTTTATCTTGTTACAGCGATGCTTACATTGACACACCAAACATCGACTGGCTAGCAGAGCAGGGCGTTCGCTTCGATGCAGCGTACATTCAAGCGCCTATTTGTGGGCCGTCACGCGCGTCAATGTACTCGGGACAGTACATGTTTACGCACGGCGCGACGTATAACCAAATCCCGCTAAGCGTACATACACCTAACATTGGGGACCATTTGAATGAGGCTGGAATGCGTGCAATTTTGCTTGGCAAGTCGCACATGCGTGGTGACATTGATGGGATGCAACGGTTAGGAATTGATCCCGCATCTAAGGTAGGTCGACGTCTGAGTGAAGCAGGTTTTGAAATCTATGAGCGTGATGATGGCATTCACTCCGACCCAATTTATTCACCTAATAACGCTTATGACCAATACTTGCGTGAACAGGGGTATGACAATGCCAATCCATGGGATCGAAATGCGAATGGAACGCGTGATGAAAATGGGGATTTTGTGTCTGGTTGGGATATGCGCTCGGCAAAATACCCAGCTGATATTGCTGAAGAGCATTCTGAAAGCCCATATCTGACGCGGCGCGCAATTGAGTTCCTTGACGAAGTCGATGACGCGCAACCTTGGTGCTTACATCTGAGCTATATCAAACCGCATTGGCCGTATGTCGCTCCTGAGCCATATTTGAGTATGTATAAGGATGTTGAGTTCCCTGAACCAAATCGTTCAGAGGTTGAGCGTACGGATGGTCATCCAGTTTTTACAGCTATGCAAAAGGTTCGGGTGAGTAAAAACTTTTCGCGCCCTGAAGTGCGACAAACGGTTATGCGCGCATATGCAGGTTTGGTAAAGCAGTTGGATGATCAGATTGGGGTGTTGCTGACACACTTGCGTGAAACTGGGCGTTTAGAAAATACGATGATTGTCTTTACTAGTGACCATGGCGATTTTATGGGAGACCATTGGTTAGGGGAAAAGGA
>JAHDBS010000184.1 GCA_020630225.1 Anaerolineales bacterium
ACCGGGGCTTTTTGTTTATATCGAAACTCAAACATTTTTCAAACAGCCATATTATCGACTCGCTATATAAATTATGTTGCAATAGAAAAGGCTAAGCAGCACGTTTCAATTTTTACGCTGCTAGCTGGTTATGAACAATTATCGGTAACAAACATATGAGCTGGTTTTCACAACAATCCGACTTCGTTGTTGGAACAACTTTATTTACAATACTGCTCGTTTTAGGGCTAATCGCAAGCGCAACTGTTGTGGCTTGGGCAATGATGCAACGCAAATCTCGCGTGAAGTCAACCTTGGCTGGAAAAGCCGCTGCTCTTTTTACAATTTTTTCAATTGCCACTGTATTTATGTGTGGCGGCGTCATGTGGTATTTCACACTTCAAGATGCAAATCTCGCTAACGTTGCAGCAGCCACACTAGCTTCTCCTGCTGATGACCAATCGAATACCATTATCAACCAAACGGGGTCTTCAAATGGCAACATCGACTTCGTAGAATCCGTTGATCTTGGATTAGATGACGCTGCTGTCGACAACAGTACAGCAGACCTTGACATTGCTTCTGCCGATGCCCAAGATCCACCTACGATTGTGGCGCCTACGGTAATGCCAATTCCAGCCAGCGGGGGCAGCGAGCAAGATGCAATGTCAGAAAATGCCGAAACAGCAGATACTGACGCCAACAATGGGTTATTGGATGAAGTATTAGGCAATTTCCCTAATCTATTCGCAGCTGATGACGACCCTGCGGAAGACCTAATCGTTGAAAGCACAGCACCAGCAGTTGCAGAGGCTGTGGCAACAAACACGCCAGAACCAGCACCAACATCAACTGAAGCGGCAACAGCCACAGAACAAGCTGCGTTACCAACCCAAACAGCAGAACCTACTGTGACCTTTACGGCAACGTCAACTGCAACCCAAACCAACACACCACAGCCAGACGCGACCTTGACGTTTACACCGACAAACACATTGGTGCCCACAAACACACCAGTTCCAACCAATACAATTACACCAACAAATACGCCGGTAGGCACCAGCACGCCAGTTCCAAATTCAAATCCTGAATTACTGAACACACCAGTCGCGACGTCCCCGCCGCCAGCAAACTATGACCCAAATGATCCGACGCAACGTCGGCTTCGTATCCCAAGCCTAGGAGTGGATCAAATCATCGCTACAGTGCCACTCGATAGCCGCAGCGGTTGGGATCTAAACGACTTAGGCGGTGACATTGGATGGCTGCCGTTGACAGGTGAAAAACCAGGTGACAATTTTGCAATGGTTTTCGTTGCTCACGTTACCCTCTCAAGCACTGAAGCTGGACCTTTCATCAATTTGGACAAGCTAGAGTCTGGTGATGAAATCATCTACACTTGGAATGGCACCGATTATCTATATGAATACCGTGACCAAGAATCTGTTGATCCAGCTGATGTCAAATCACTATACAGCCCAGACGGTGACAGTATCATTCTCGTGACCTGTACAAACTGGGATACGGACGGTGGTGTCTTCGCTGACCGCTTATTAGCCCGTGCCGATTTGGTCGGAGAACGCGCTGCAACCGGATAATTTGGAATAAAACTGCAATTTTGGCAACTTGCCTTTGAAAAAGCGTCCGTTTTGGGCGCTTTTTGCATGTACCAACGCCCCACATTTCGATAAAATCACTTAAGCAGTAACGTTGTTACAGAATTGCTGTCTAATCGGTTGGGATGTACAACCAAGCAAAGAGGACCTCAATGCGTTATCGAAATATTTTAGGTGTGATTTTAGGTGGTGGTGTTGGTAGCCGGCTCTACCCTTTGACAAAGGAGCGCGCAAAGCCAGCAGTGCCAATTGGCGGCAAATATCGCTTGGTCGATATTCCCCTGTCGAACTGTATCAACTCTGGCATTGAGCGAGTCATGGTGTTGACTCAATTCAATTCTGTGTCATTACACCGTCACATAACCAACACATACAAATTCGATACGTTCTCACGCGGTTGGGTCCAAATTTTGGCAGCTGAGCAAACACCACGCAGTGCAGACTGGTATCAGGGCACAGCCGATGCTGTTCGCAAACAAATGATTGAAATTCGGGCAGCAGACCCGGAAGATGTCATTATCTTATCTGGCGATCATCTCTATCGCATGGACTATCGCCCTTTCTTAGATTTCCATCGCGAAAGTGGCGCTGATGTCACCCTAGCCGTCTTACCTGTTTCAGAGCAAGACGCACCGCGCTTTGGCATTCTTGAAGCCGACAAAGACAATCGTATTATTGACTTCTTTGAGAAACCCAAAGATAAAGATGTTCTAGCCCGCTTACGCCAGTCAGGCACTGGCGAAAAGCCATTCTTAGGATCAATGGGGGTTTACATCTTCAAGGCCGGTGTTTTAGAAAAAGCACTAGAAGACAATGATCACATCGACTTTGGTAAACACATCATCCCAAGACTGATCAATTCACATCAGATCTATGCTTATCCATTTGAAGGGTATTGGGAAGACATTGGGACCATCCGCTCTTTCTTTGACGCCAATATTGGCCTCACAAAAGCAAATCCGGAGTTCTCATTCACGGCATCAGCAGATACGCCGATTTACACACGGCCGCGATTTTTGCCCTCTAGTCGCCTTATTGGCAACTGCCGTTTAGAAGAAGTAATTTTGTCTGAAGGCTGTGAAGTTGAAGAAGCAGATCTAACCTCGTGTGTTATCGGGAATCGCAGTCGCATTGGACATAATTCGCAACTCATCAATTGCATCATGATGGGGGCAGACTATTACGAACGCGAAGAAGATATGCAAATCAATAGTGACAACGGCCTTCCTAATGTAGGTGTTGGCAAAAACTGCCGCCTCGAAAACGTCATTATCGACAAGCAGGTGCGCATTGGCGACAACGTTGTTGTCCGCAATCTGCCAGATCGCGAAGACACTGAAACAGATATGTACACAGTACGTGACGGAGTGGTCATTTTGCCCAAGGGCATGGTGGTGCCATCTGGGACAGTCATCTAAGCAAAACAAAAACAGCCGCGAAAATCGCGGCTGTTTTTTATTCAGTCAACATATATTGCCCGAGCAGGTCAGCTGTTGCAACAACGCTGTCTAGATGTGTACGCTCATAGGAGTGCGAGGCATCGACCCCAGGTCCAAGCAGACCAACAGCGACATCACCACCAGCACGCCAGAACGCTTCCCCGTCCGACCCATAGTAAGGATAAATATCTAATTTATATGGAATATCATGCTGCTCTGCAATTGCCACCAGCTTGCGACGCATTCCAAGATGATATGGGCCACCAGAGTCTTTGACACAAATGCCCACTGAGAACTCGTCAGAATTTTGACCGGCACCCACAGCGGCCATGTCAACGCTAATAAGCTCAGTCATGTCAGCAGGGAAACCGGCTGAAGCTCCATGGCCTACTTCTTCATAATTCGAGAAGTGCAGAATAATGTCATGCGGCATTATCAGTTCTGCATCGAGAATAGCTTTTGCAGCAGCCAACATTGCGGCGACACCTGCTTTGTCATCTAAATGCCGGGAGCGGATAAACCCGTTAGTATTGATCTCTATCCGCGGATCAAACGCAACAATATCTCCAACTTGAATACCAAGGTCAATGACATCAAACTCAGAAAAGACTTTTTCATCTAAGCGGACGTGAAATGAAGACGCCTTTGTACGATCCAAGCTTGCCATTGCGCTGCCGTGCACATGAACTGACGCACGTGTTGGCAAAATCGTGCCCCGATAGCGTTTATCGGAATGAACGCAAATGACAGTAACGCCCTCACCTTCAACGGCATTCCACGCATAGCTCCCAAGCTTAGACATCACTAATCGGCCATCTGAGTCAATTTCTTTGACAATAGCACCTAGCGTATCAACATGCCCTGTAATGCCATGCGGAGTTGCTGCACTCTTGCCCGGTATGCGCGCAACTAGCGCCCCTTTCCGCGTTTGATCAACAGTAGTAATGCCCAATGACGCCAACTCTTGCTCTAAGTAAGCAATCGCGTCTTCGGTATATCCAGTTGGGCTCGCTATTGCGAGAAGTTCAGGCAAAATGCGCTGAATATAAGCCTGATCAATCTGAAGTTTAGTCATCGTCTGCTATACGTTCGATTTTCGCACCTAGCGCCCGCAGCTTTTCTTCTACACGCTCATATCCACGATCAATTTGACCGATATTCTTGATTACTGACTCGCCCTCAGCCGCAAGCGCCGCAATTAGCAATGCCATCCCTGCGCGAATGTCTGGGCTTTCAAGCACAGCAGATTGCAGCTTGGCTGGCCCTTGCACAATACAGCGATGCGGGTCACATAGGACAATCCGCGCCCCCATACTATTGAGCTTATCAGTAAAGAATAAGCGGCTTTCAAACATCTTTTCGTGGAACAGAATACTACCTTCACACTGCGTTGCAACAACAATCGTTGTACTTAGCAAATCAGCAGGAAAACCTGGCCATGGAGCATCCTCAATCTTGGTAATCGCCCCACCAAAGTCAGTGCCAATCGTCATCTTTTGATTGGCCGGCACAATTAGGTCATCCCCATCTAAATGCCATTCCACACCTAAGCGCTTATACATCAAAGACACCATGTCAAGGACGTGCGCATCTGCATTTTTGATCCGAATACTGCCGTTGGTAACCAGTGCAGCCCCAACAAAACTAATTACTTCTAAATAATCAGCTTCAATGCGCAACATGCCAGCCCCAAGTTTCTCAACGCCTTCAATCGTCAGCATATTAGAACCAATGCCTGAAATCTTTGCGCCCATGTTATTCAAGAACTGACACAGTTGCTGCACATGCGGTTCAGACGCGGCATTACGGATAACCGTTTGCCCCTTAGCAAGTACAGCGGCCATCACAATATTTTCAGTTGCGGTCACACTGGCTTCGTCAAGCAGCATCTCTGCGCCAGTTAGGCTGTCAGCTGTAAACCGGAAGCAACCTTCGTATGAAAAGTTGACACCTAAGGCATTTAAACCAAGTAAGTGCGTGTCAATGCGACGACGCCCAATTACATCGCCACCAGGGGAAGGTAAGTCCAAGTAACCACGCCGCGCCACAAGTGGCCCAGCCAATAGGATTGAGGCGCGAATTTTTTGACAAAGCGCCGGGTCAGGCTGAACATCTTTTAGCTCACGTGTTGTAAAACGCCATTTGTGTGGTGTCAGTTCCTCAACTACGGTGCCCAGTTGCTCCATGAGCGCCCGCATTGTAAACACGTCCTTAATGCGGGGGACATTGTCTAAAACAACAGGCTCACTACTTAGTAGACACGCTGCTAACAGCGGAAGCGCTGCGTTTTTGTTCCCAGACGGGACGACTGTTCCATTGAGCGGCACCCCACCCTGAATCACAAATTTTGGCATTATTTCCTCAAAGTTCAATTACAAATTTATTGCACGATTGTGCGCCCCCCATTGTATAGGAAGCAAAAATGGCAAGCAACTTTATCTTTTAGCATTAGAGTGCTTACGTAGTCACTTGGTTGGTTAGGAATCAGGTAGTGTGACGCTCTAGACACATTTAGATCTAGGGCTGTTACCTCACGAACACGCGTTCGGAAAACGGCCTAAACATGGTAAAATTAGGGGGTGAGTGCATCAGCAAAAAATCACGCAACACCACGAGAACCAATCGGGGTAATTGCGGCAATTATGGATGGGTTTGAGGCAGTTCAGGCTCATTTTTGGGTTATTTTTCCGCCAATTTTGCTAGATATCTTATTCTGGCTTGGCCCCCACCTCACTATCCCTAACAGCATTCTCAATCAATTTAGCGTGCTGTACAACGCTAACCCGCTGCTTGAAGAGAGTTTTCCCCAAGAGCAATTTCTGGACTTACTTGGACGCTATAACCTGCTGACATCACTGAGCCCATCGCTTGTAGGGATTCCTAGTCTGGTAAAGACCCAACTTATTTTTGATCAGACCCCAATTGGCACAGTTTTCCGTCAACCGCTAGGCAACGAAGGTCGCACTGCTTTGTTGACCTTGGGAATGCTTTTGTTAGGCATGTTGCTCGCAGCTGTCTACTTGAAGTTAGTCGCTAACGCAGTCGCACGCAATTCAGAATTGCACGTACGTAAATCAGTTGGTGCAGTCCTAAAAGCAAGCCTACGAATTTTTGCATTCGCATTGCTCGTGTCCATCTTGTTAGGCATGTTTTCAACAGTTGTCTTTTTACTGTCTGCAATTCTTGGACAGTTTGCCGGTTGGATTGTTATCCCCATCATTTTCATTGGCTTTAGTCTAATGCTGTGGATATTGCTCTTCAACGGCTTTGTCGTGCATGGGGTAACGATGCAAGACCTCGGCGTTTTCAAAGCAATCAAAAATAGTGTTTTGTTAGTGCGAGCAAATGCATCGCAAATGACAATGCTATTTTTACTAGCCTATGTTTTGCACATTGGCTTACGCATGATTTGGTCATACCCAGACCCCGATATGTGGTTATTCGCAATCGGAATTGTCGGGCATGCCTTCATTGCATCAGCTGTACTAGCAGCAACATTTTCGTTTTATCAAGACCGCATCCGTTGGCAAGCAGAAATGAATGCCATTGCAACAGATGCATAATTTCGATAATAAAAACCTTTGATTCACGGAGTAATACAAATACGTGGCAGAACAAAGTAACAGTTATAAAGCAGGGAATATTCAAATCCTCAAGGGATTAGAAGGTGTCCGCATGCGCCCTGCAATGTACATTGGGGGTGTAGACCTTAAAGCATTACACCACTGTGTATATGAAGTTGTCGACAACTCAGTTGATGAAGCACTGGCCGGTCATTGTGACACAATCACAGTCACCATTCATGAAGACCAAAGCATTAGTGTTAGCGACAACGGACGTGGTATCCCTGTAGATATCCACCCTGAAGAAAAAGTTAGCGCGCTTGAGCTGGTCATGACCAAGCTACATGCGGGCGGTAAGTTCGATGGTGGCAACTACAAAGTCTCTGGTGGTTTGCATGGTGTTGGCGCATCAGTTGTAAACGCCCTTTCTTCACGCTGTGAGGTTTGGGTCAAGCGCGATGGCAAGTTGTGGTACCAAGAATATAAATGCGGTATTTCACAAGGCCCTGTCAAAGAAATTGGCAAAGTCGACAAAGGTGAAACCGGAACCACAACTAGGTTCATGCGAGATGTGACCATTTTCCAAGAAGAAAATGAAGTCAAGTTCGAAACCTTGTTGACCCGCTTCCGCGAAATGGCATTTATCACCAAAGGCATCAAAATTGTCTTGATTGATGAACGCGTTTCACGCGAAATGACCTTCTACTTTGAAGGTGGCGTGAAATCATATGTGCGATATATCAATCGCAATCGTGAGAATTTGCACCCTGTGCTGTACGCAGCTAAAGATGTAGATGACACAAATATTGAAGTTGCTATTCAATACACAGACGCCTACTCTGAATCAATTTTGTCGTTTGCAAATAACATTCACACGGCAGACGGCGGGACGCACTTGACTGGGATGCGCACAGCGCTAACGCGTAATATCAACGATTATGCGCGTCGCTCAAACTTACTAAAAGATGGCGACTCCAACTTCAGCGGTGATGATACGCGTGAAGGTTTGACAGCTATTGTGAGCGTCAAGCACCCTGACCCGCAATTCAAAAACCAAACGAAAGATCGTCTGGTAAATGCTGAAGTGTCAGCACAAGTTCAACAAGTCTTTTCTGAAGCCTTTAGCGCCTTTTTGGAAGAAAATCCGCGTGCAGCCAAGGCGATTATTGAAAAGTGTTTGACTGCATCTCGCGCCCGCGATGCAGCGCGTAAAGCGCGTGATTTGGTCATTCGGAAGAGTGCCCTTGAGTCATTGACATTGCCAGGTAAGCTGGCTGACTGTTCAGAACGCAACCCTGAAAACTGTGAAATTTACATTGTTGAAGGTGACTCTGCAGGTGGTTCAGCTAAGCAAGGTCGTGACCGTCACTTCCAAGCAATCTTGCCGTTGCGCGGGAAGATCATGAACACCGAACGTGCTCGCTTAGATCGCATTCTTGGCTCAAATGAAGTCAAGGCGCTGATCTCTGCATTGGGGACTGGCATTGGTGAAAATTTTGACGTCAGCAACTTGCGCTACCATCGCATCATCATCATGACGGATGCTGACGTGGATGGCAGTCACATTCGCACGCTCTTGTTGACCTTCTTGTTCCGCTACATGCAGCCGCTAATTGAAAACGGTCACTTGTACATTGCGCAACCGCCTTTGTATTCCATCAAGCAGAGCAAAAAGATGACGTACTTGTACACAGACGCTGAAAAAGACAAGTACATCAAAAAGCTGGGCGAAAACACGAAGTACAGCATCCAACGCTACAAGGGTTTGGGTGAAATGAATGCCGAACAACTCTGGGACACCACAATGGACCCAGAAAAGCGCACGCTACTACGCGTCTCAATTGAAGATGCCGCCGTTGCTGACCGCACCTTCGATATGCTAATGGGGAACGCCGTGCCGCCACGCCGGAAGTTCATCCAAACGCATGCGCACGAAGTACGTAACTTAGACGTCT
>JAHDBS010000185.1:0-2450 GCA_020630225.1 Anaerolineales bacterium
AACGCACGTCTATCTACACATTACTAGACCCTGAGTTTGGTGCAGACCCTGAGCCGTTTGGGTTAGTGCGCCGCAATGGCCCACCACGTCCCGCGTTAAATACCTTGTCAGTTTCCACGAGACTACTTGCTGATGCGGAAAGTGCCATTGTGCATTCGCAAGATCCGTATTGGTGGGTTGAAATTCAACAGCCAGATCGGGTAACGCATGTGATCTGGGCGGCAGGGACACAAGAGTTAGACATTCAAATTCCACGGAAACAACGGTTTGCGCGCGAGGTGCAGGCATTTGGACAAGCTAGCTGGGTGGTTGCATACCGTGGGAATTATCACCTGACATTGCCAGCGTCACCCTGTACAAACGATCCTTGCATGATCGGTGGAATGCCGATCTATTTAGTTGAGATGTTGCCATCAGACCGTCAATAGCCACATGAAAACAATTGCAGAAACCATCGCCCAAGAACTTAAAGCCGCAGGTGTCCAATACGTATTTGGGCAGCCGGGCGGGGAAGTTGTCGAAATTATCGAAGCGCTAGCGCAGGAAGGGATTGAATTTGTCCTGATGGGACTTGAGAGCGCCGCAGCCCTTGCAGCGGCTACGCTTGGACAAGCAACGGGCGTACCAGGGGTATGTCTAACCACGCTTGGCCCCGGTGCGTGCAACTTAGCCCTTGGGTTAGGCGATGCCTATTTGGATCGTCATCCACTGATTGCAATTTCTGCGCGGACAAACTCGGCCATTCAAGACTGGTATAACCATCAGCACCTTGAACTGAATGCGATGTATGCCCCAATTACCAAAGCATCCATCGCGTTGGATGGCGTGAATACGGCACAAAAAGTTCGGGATGCAATTGCACTCACCCAAGTGCACACGCGTGGTCCTGTCTATTTGACCCTGCCGGGCAATATGGCTTCAGATCCGGAGCAAGAACAGCCTGCCAGCCCTAAAGCAGAAGCGGTTGTAACAGATCCTGCTGTAATCATTGCTGAAATTGCAGCACGGCTCAATGCGGCAAAAACGCCGTTTGCAGTCGTGGGGATCGCGTTGGATCAACATGATGCAACAACTGTAGCCGCAGTCAAAAGCTTCTTAGCCGCGACAGGTATTCCTTATGCGGACACGCCCAAAACAAAAGGGTTGGTCGATCCAAATAGTGCCAACTACTTGGGGACATACCTCAGCGCATCCGGCGATCGGCCGATCAATGCGCTCATTGAAGAAGCGGACTGTGTGCTAGGCATTGGCTATGATCCGGTGGAAACGACCTATCAGTGGCATTTGAAAGATAACTACATTGGAATTGCCGCTGGCTCGACCGCTTACGGCACGTATAACCCTGCTTATGAAGCCGTTGGTGACGTGCCAGCCATGCTACAAACGCTAGAAACACAATATGATGCTGAGACAGCATGGGACGCTAGTCAATTAGATGCCGCACGTGAAGCGGTAACCGCGCTTATTACACCACCGCTAGAAAGTTCAGCCGCTGGCATTGCTCCGTTAGTGGTGTCCCAAGTCTTGCGTCAGGCACTGCCTGCTAATACGCAACTGTGTGTGGATACGGGTCAACATAAGATGATCATGGCGCAAGTGTGGCAAACGGCTGAGCCGCTGACATATTTCAATTCCAACGGCCTGTCCTCCATGAGCACAGCGGTACCGGGCGCAATTGCACTCGCCTTACAGGATCGTGCGCGACCGGTCGTGTCTGTCAGCGGTGATGGCGGCTTCGCTATGATGGTGCAAGAACTCGAAACGGTGCAGCGCTTGGGAATTGCGCCGCTCTTTGTCGTCTTTGTGGATCAGGCGCTAAGTCTTATTCGGATTCCGCAGCAAATGCGAAATTTGCCCTCACGCGGCATTGATCTCGCTCCTGTGGATTGGGCAAAGGTCGCTGAAGGCTTTGGGGTTGAAGGACAGACCATCAATACGATTGACGGTCTGCAAACAGCGCTGGAAGGGTGGGTAGAAAATAAAAGAGCGCTTGTCTTGGCTGTAAAGGTAGACGAAGCGCTCTATGCAGGAAATTCGTATTAGCGGGTGACTGTGCTAAGCAGGCACAAGCTCTTTATGTACACCATTTAGCTTTGGCGTTGGTTCTGGTTCTTTTGCAATTGAATCTTCAATGCCAGCAAGGCGTTCAATTTCGGCGCGGTCTGTAATAACGCGTGAGAGCTTACCGTCTTGCATGCGAATGACCTTGTCGACAAAGCGCACCATGCGCAAGTCGTGCGTGACCATAATGCCAGCCCGATTTTGTTCATGAATGAGATCGCGAAAGGTGCCTACAACTTGGTAAGCGCGTTCCGTGTCTAGGCTGGCGGTCGGTTCATCCGCCAAGACTAATCCTGGTTGGTGCACGAGCGCGCGTGCAATTGCAACCCGTTGGCGTTGACCACCAGACAGTTGGCCGGGCAAGTTCTTCAACCGGTCAGATAACCCCA
>JAHDBS010000185.1:2550-8543 GCA_020630225.1 Anaerolineales bacterium
TCGCCTTCTTCAACAGCAATGGAGACACCATCGACCGCACGGATCTCAGTGTCACCACTTTTATAGAACTTGTTGACATCAATTGTTTCGAGAGCATTCATATCAATTAGTTTCCTAACCCTAGTGCGGTAAGTGGCTCAACTTTTAGTAGTGTTCTGACTGTAATCAAACCGCCAACTGGACCGATTAGAAATAGGGCAATGAGTGCGTTGCGAATGGTGAGACCATCGAACACAATTGGAATTGAATCGGGTAAGACTGACGCTAAGCCCGTTGTGCCAAGACCACCGAGCGCAACACCAATTGTATTGATGAGCACAATTTGCATTAGCGCAGCAAAGATAATGAGTAAGTTCCCCGCACCAATGGCTTTCAGCATCCCGACTTGCCCAATTTTTTGTAACGTTTGAATTTGGAAAAAGCCACCAATGACTAACACTGCAATCAACAGCGTAAAGCCTTGTTGGGTGCCTAGTGTGCGCTGTTGTTCGGCATAGCCGGGGGCGGCTTCATACGCCGTTTGGCGGGTGACTGCTTGAACGCCGGAAATTTCACGCTCAATATTGGCAGCCATCGTTTCGATTTGTGAAGGGTCATCAAGCCTAATATTGATGACATTGAAAATAACTTCGCCACGGCGAGGGCCAGCTTCAGGCTGAGGCCGAATGCGGTCCCACGTTTCGTAAGGCACAAAAATCGAGGGTTGAATGAAGAACTTGCTGCTTTCGCTAATGCCAGTGACCTTGAGGCGGAACAGCTTTTCATCAACGCCTTGAACGGCCTTGATGGTAATAAAGTCGCCAATTTCAATATTGTTGAGCTTTGCAACGTCAGCATCAATCACAGTTTCGTTTGCGCGTGTTCGGAGCAAGCCAATGCCATCTTCAAGCATTGGGTCGCCGGGCGCTTTTGGGGCGACCCCCCACATATTGACATCGAATTGTTCGTCGCCATCTTTGATAATTGAGACAAAGCTCTGGCCCATTGGGCCAGCTGCAGCAACGCCTTCAATGCGCAAGACTTCGCGAACTTTTGACCAAGCTAAACGACTACCTTGAAGATTAAGTTCGGCTGTTTCTTGGAATAGCAGCAGTTCACCATCGAGATTTTCGAGGTATTCGCGGTTGCCACTGCCAAGACCTTCGGCGAGGCCAGCAGTAAACAGCACCAAGAAGGTGATGAGCGCAACAACCATGCTGACGAGTAAAAATCGCAGCTTATTGCGCCAAATTTCTTTGAAAGAGAGAAAGAGTGGTAATCCCATAAACAATACACATCCTAAGTGGGATGTTTACAACTTAGAAGTGTATCGCTTATGAGATTGGAATGAAGTGAGAGTTGTGTTTTGCGTAGGGCGCCGAAACTGTTTAGATTCGGCGACGCAAGATGGCCAACCCGCCAAAGATGATTGAGACCGCTAGCAGTGAGATAAGGATGATTGCAGGTGGCACGGAAGACTGTTGTGAGGCTGCAGTTGTCTGGAAGTCTAAAGCGCTTAGGGTTGGCGGAAATGTGTAGGTTGGGACAACTGTTGCTTCACCATTGCGTTCTTCAATCAATTGTTGCACTTCGGGCGGTGGTGAAGGTGTTGGCGGAGGTGGTGGGGTGCCATCAAATGGAACAATTTCCAATGCTCCAAAATCAATACCACGGATTTGCACAAGATCACGCGAAATCCAGCCTGTGTTGTCAGGTGCTCCAAGATACTCCACTAGCAACCAACCGCCACTTTCACTTCGACCCAAAAGCGGTGCGGTTTGCCCAATAACAAGCAACCCCACTTGTGGGAAGCTCACTTCAGGGCCGGTACGCACATTAATTTGATCAGCAGCATAGGCAACTGGTCCAGCTAGTGTTGGCGTTGCTGGCGGTGTGTAAGTTGGTGTGAATGTTGCCGCACCTTGCGCATAGGTTGCTGGTGGGTCAGCGATCCATGTACTTAGCAAAAACATCCCGCACATCAATGCGATGAATAAAGCAAAACTAGACCAAACTGAACGTGAATTCATAAAGTAATAAAAAATAACGACGTGCTGCGCTGATACTAGCCAAATGATGTTTAGCTGGCAGCATTGTTAGCGCTTTCAAATTAGGTGGATTACAACGACCGGATTATACTGAGTACAGCGCCTAATGCGTTGCGCCTTTATAATTGCTGCTCAATTTAAATTCTACAAATACCAACTGTTAATGTGACAGCATGAGGAAAATTATGTCTGAAGAATCAATGAGTAGCGGCATGTACTTTGAAGACTTTGAAGTTGGACAAACTTTCAAGTCAGTTGCGCGTACCGTTACAGAAACGGACGTGGTGATGTTCTCAGGAGTTTCTGGAGACTTCAACCCACTACATACCGACGCCGAGTTTGCTGGCAAAACACCTTTTGGGCAACGGATTGCCCATGGATTGTTAGGGCTTTCCATTGCGTCTGGCCTAATTGCGCGGACCGGTATTCTTGACGGAACTGTAATGGCATTCCGTGAAGTCGAGTCTTGGAAATTTAGTAAGCCAATTCTCTTTGGTGACACCATTCACGTTCGATTGGAAGTGTCTAGCCTGAAGGCAATGCGACGACTGGGCGGTGGTTTGGTGAAAATCAACGTGCATGTCGTTAATCAGAATGGCGACAAAACTCAAACAGGAGTTTGGTCTGTTCTGATGAAAAGTCGCGACGCAGAATAGATAAATAATCAACATTAGTTGTTGCATATAACAAATTACTTGTCTCTATGACAGACGAACGAAAAAAGCCTGAACAAAACGACGCAACTCGCAAGCAGCAGCCTGTGCCGCGTCCAAGTACATCTGCGCCTGCAGATGCTGGTCGCACGGTTGCATGGAAGCCTAATGCGCCAGCTCCTCTTGACGAAGGGGACACGCAGCCAAACCCAGCTGTGCAACCTCCAGGAGGTGGGGACAAAACAGTTGTCTGGCGTCCAGGTACTAGTTCGACTGTCCCTCACGGGCAGCAACCTCCAGCGGCTAACCCGCCATCAATTTCAAGTCAGCCCACAATTGCGGTTACGCCGCCGCAAGATTTGGGGGCTACGCGTGTACAACGCCCAGCACAGGTTCCTCCAAATGTGCCTGTTGTGCCACCGGTTAATGCGCCTTTAGATCCGTATCAGCCGCAAGCGCCACAGCCTCCGCTACCACAGCGGGTTCCACAAAGTGATCCAAATCCGACACAGGTCCAACCTAAGTCGGCATATGGCGCTTCGCGGGTACAGTCACCAACGCAGCGACCGCCAGCACAACAGCAGCCTATTCACCAGCCCGTACAGCAAGTGCCGCCGCCGCAGTATCAGGTGCCACCACATCCGCAAGCGGGGCGTGGTCCAACCTCGAATGTGCCGCGTAAATCTACAGCTAATTTACAGCGCCCAGCAGCAGTGCCGCATCAGCGACCTGCAAAACGTCGACCTGCGCCTGCTCCTGCAGTTCAAAAACAAAAGAAACCGCGTCGGCGTTTAGGTTGGTTCCCACGCCTGCTGCTTTGGCTAACGGGTCTTACGCTAATCATTGCATTCTTTGGCGCTTCGTTTTTGATTTTTCAGTATTACCGGATTGCGGCAGATTTACCTGATGTAGGTATTCTGCAAAGTCAGGCGAAGCAATTTGAATCAACGTTCATCTATGACCGCGACGGTAGTGTCTTATACGAAATTAGTGATCCTGCGGAAGGTCGGCGTAGTTATGTCACGTTGGATCAGGTATCGCCATATGTGATCGCAGCGACCATTGCAACCGAAGATAAAGATTTTTGGTCTAACTTAGGCTTCGATCCTTATGGGATTGCGCGCGCGGTTTACCAAAATTACACCCAAGGGGGCGTTGTAAGTGGAGCTAGTACGATTACTCAACAGCTAGCTCGTTTATTGCTCTTGTCACCAGAAGAGCGCTTGCAGCGAACGAATGAACGCAAAATTCGTGAAATTATTCTGTCTTATCAGATGCGGGCAACTTATGATCCAGATGAAATTCTGGAATTGTATTTGAATGAAATTTACTACGGTAACTTAGCGTACGGCATTGAAGCTGCCTCTAAGACGTATTTTGGGAAGTCCGCAGCGGAACTTAACTTTGCAGAAGCCTCTTTCTTAGCAGGTTTGCCGCAATCGCCTGCTGTTTACAACATCTTTAGCGACGCTACCGCTGACTTAACCCTAAGTCGTCATCAGGCTGTGGTCGGGTTGACACGTCGTCAAGCCCAGGGGTGCGAAGCAAATGCGATAAATGGCATTCAAGTCAATGGTGATGGTGACATCATCTGTATCTCTGAAGAGGAGGCGATTGAAGCTGTTCTAGAAATCAAAGATCGTGACTTCACGCCGCCAGCAAGCTCAGCGCAGCACCCACACTGGGTCAACTACATTCGCTTCCAGCTTGAAAGTGACTATGGTGCGCAAGATATCTATCGTTCAGGGTTCCGTGTTTTCACTACACTAGATAGTGACTTGCAAAAGTTCACGCAGAAAAGCGTGCGCGACCATGTCTCCTCGTTGGAGTCGCGAAGTGTCTCCAATGGTTCAGTTGTCGTTATCGATCCGTTGACAGGGCGAATTTTGTCAATGGTAGGCTCAGATAATTTCAATGACCCTGAAGATGGGCAGATCAATATGGCTTTGCAGCCGCGTCAGCCAGGGTCTTCCATAAAGCCATTTGTATTCTTGAAAGCATTTGAGAATGGCTGGACGCCAAGCACTGTTGTTTGGGATGTGCCTACTAATTTTCCAAATGGGGCGCTGCCAGATTATGTACCGCGCAACTATGATGAAAAATTCCGTGGCCCAGTAAGTGTGCGGAATGCACTGGGTAATTCGTTGAACATTCCAGCCGTCCGTGCTTTGCAAGAAGCTGGTATTTACGATAATCCGAATACTGCTGAACCGAACGACGGCGTTGTCAGTTTATTGGCAGATCTTGGCATTTCAACCTTAGACAGCAATCAGTATGGGTTGGCACTTTCTCTAGGCGGTGGTGATGTCACCTTGGTTGAATGGACAGCCGCTTATGCTACCTTAGCGAATGAAGGGCGGCGTGTATTTCCGTACTCCATTTCCCGCATTACAAATGCCAAGCGAGAGATTATCTGCGAACAGCCACAAACGCCAGAAGATTGGTCAATTATGCGTGACGATCCAAATGCCATTCCGCCTTGTGAGACGCCACCAGATAATTGGGGGCAGCAAATTATTCCGGTCGAGCATGCGTATCTGATGAGTGATATTTTGTCTGATGATCAAGCGCGTTATTCCGTGTTTGGTGCTGGGACATCATTAGAGACCCAATCTAATGCTGCTGTGAAAACCGGGACAACAAATGACGTGCGGGACACCTGGGCAATGGGCTACTTGCCAAATTTGGCGGTGGGCGTTTGGACAGGGAATGCAGACTTTACGCCAATGGATCAGGAATTGGGCAGTGCCACAATTGCTGGCCCTATTTGGAATAGAGTAATTACAGGCGCGTTCGACATCATCGATGATGAACCTGCACAATTTGCGCGCCCAAGCACCATTGTTGAGCGTGAAGTTTGTGTAGTCACGGGTGCCGCCGTTAGCGATTATTGCCGTGAGATGATTAATCCCTACACGGGGTGGGCCGGGACTTACACTGAGATTTTTGCAGCTGGTAGTGAACCAGCGCCACCAGAGGCTGACATTATTGGTTATGTTGATGTGGATCAATTCTCAGGTAAGTTGCCAAGCACCACCTGTGGACGGGACTATGTTGAAACTCGCCGTGTTTTGAACCTACAAGATCCATATGTGCTAGATTGGTTGGCACAAGACGAACTTGGGCAGCAGTTTGCGCAAGTCTTGAAAATTGAAGAAGGCACTGACGTCGCGCCAGTAGAAGAGTGTGATCTGGAAGATCCGCGGCCATTGATTGAGGTTGCATATCCACCAAATGGTCAAATCATCAAAGACCGGATTGAGGTCTGGGGCTTTGTGGATGTGCTCAACGGTGAATTTGACTATTACGAAAT
>JAHDBS010000186.1 GCA_020630225.1 Anaerolineales bacterium
GCCACGGTGTTGTTCCTGCACTGCCTGTGACCCCAACCGGTCCTGGTTTCGTGACAGTTGACAACTTGAGCGTGGTTCAAGACTTGGCTGGTGAATATCGCTAAGTCTTAGTTGGCTAGTTGGCTTGTAAATAGTGAGCGAGTGGCTATTCGCTACTCGCTCATTGAATAGCCAGACAACTAGCAGGCTAGTAACTCTTTACGGGTGAATCAGAGCGGATTTTTTACTCTTATTCACCCGTTTTTCTTTCAACCGCACTATGAAACGAAGTACATTTTTCGCCTTTGCTGCCCCAAGCATCATTCTGATGGTGCTCTTGATGGTAGTTCCTTTACTTATTTCAGGGTGGCTCAGTACACAATTCCTCACGTTTCAAACGATGAAGGACGGCCCACAATTTGTAGGGACCGAACACTATGTGACTATTCTGAGTGATCCTCGCTTTTGGCAATCATTCCGGTTTACGGCTGCTTATACCTTTATTACCGTTCCGGTGCGGTTTTTCATTGGGTTCGTCATCGCGCTGATGTTGGACCAACTTACAAAAACAACGCGTGGCGTCTATCTTTCAATTTTCTTGCTACCGTTCATTGTGGTGCCTGTCGTTGGAACATTGATGTTCAAGCAACTGTTTGAACCGCAAGGCCCCATTTACTACATGCTGCGCCAGTACTTCAGCTATAAGCTGTTGTACAACGAGTTCATTGTGAAGACGCTGATTATTGTGCACGGTGTTTGGTATGTAACGCCTTATGTCATTGTGACGTACTTTGCTGGGCTACAAACGCTACCAAAGCAGCTCATGGAAGCCGCTTCAATTGATGGCGCAACCTTCATGCAAAAAATTCGCCACATTGTGGTGCCACACTTGTCATCCCTGACTGTGTTGATTGCGCTGATTTCTCTGATGGACTCGTATCGGGTGTTTGATAGTGTCTTTGTGCTCACCGAACGCATGAACCCGATTTACAAAGCGGACACTGTGATGACCTATACCTTCCAAACGGCGGTGACGCTACAACGCCTTGGGAAGTCAAATGCAATGGCCTTGCTGACTGTCGTTGGGATTATGATCGTGCTTATTCCAAACCTGATCATGTCCTACCGTGAACAAATTGAGGAACGCTAACCATGGAACGTATTAATAATCCAATTGCTCGGTTATTTGTCTATCTGGGCCTGACCCTGTTTGCGGTCTATAGCATTATTCCGTTTGTCTGGACGGCATTGCAGTCTTTCAAAAATTTCAAAGATGCTAACTCACGTACGCCAAAGTTCATTTTTGAACCCACCTGGGACAACTACGCTGAACTGTGGTTGCGCTCTATCCCTGAAAATGGCGCGATGATTTCATATTTCATCATCGCTATCTTGCTGGTGTTGGTGTGTTTGCTGTTGTTTGTGGAATATATTCCAGTCAAAAGTAGCTACATTTACTGGTTCTGTGCGGCTTCGTTTGCGCTGCTGTTGTGGGGAATTCCACAATATGTGGATGTCAACAAATTCTACGATTACTTCATCAATACGGTGATTGTGACCGTTGGGACGGTGGTGATCTCCATTAGTGTGGGGTGTTTGGCAGGCTACTCGCTGTCACGCTACACGGGGATGGCTGCTGTAGTGGTACTGATTTCAGCACTGGCCTTCCGCGCCCTGCCGCGCTTGGCGTTCATTCTGCCATACTACTGGATTGCAACAGCGCTTGACTTGCTGGACACGCGCCTGCTGGTCATTATTGTGCTTGTGGCGGTCAATCAGCCGTTTACGATCTGGATGCTACGCAGCTTCTTTATGGATATTCCAAAAGATCTTGAAGAATCTGCCATGGTTGATGGTGCAAACCGCTTGGTTGCCTTCTGGAAAGTTATTATTCCAATTATGTGGCCTGGCATCATTTCGACAGCGCTGTTCTCTTTGTTGCTGTCATACAATGAATTTTTGCTGGTGCGCTTGCTCACTGTCAATAACTGGACGTTACCTGTAGCAATGTCACCTTACCTTGGTGGGGAAGACCCCCGTCACTTGATGATTGCTGCTGCTGCCTCTGTGTCAGCAACGGTCCCAATTGTTGTGGTGATTTTGCTTTTCCAAAAGCATTTGGTCAAAGGCTTGGCTGCGGGTGCAGTGAAAGGATAGGCCTTCCCTCAACAACTAGTCTCTAGAGTTTCTATCAACGCGGAGACGCCAAGAATGCGGAGTTTTCATAACTTCTGTACCCTCGGCGTCTCCGCGTTTCAATATCTGGACATCTCAACTCAAAAATAACATCTTATGAAAACTGAAGCAGAACTCAATAATCAACTTGTCGACGATATGTACGTTGGTCTCAATGAAAATGTATTGGGGCTAATGCAAAAATATTGGAAAGAAGACATGGTCTGGGAAGGTCCCGCTGGCATTGGCACAATGAACGGGATTGAAGAATTTGAATACACCTATCGTCAGCCGTTTTTGAAGGCCTTTCCTGACAAAGTCGGTAAAGATATTGTGCGTGTGGCGCAAGGTGACTGGGTTGCAGGAACGGGGTATCAGGACACAACCTTTGCAGAAGATTGGTTGGGCATCAAGGCCAGCGGCGAAAAAATTCGCATGCGCTATATGGACTTCTGGCGGATTGAAACCGATGAGGAAACCGGCGAACGCAAGTTAGCCGAAAACCTCGTTCTGATTGACATCTTGGGCGTGATTGAACAGTGCGGCTATAACCTTGAAAACGTGCTGAAATTTATTGGGTCGAAGCCACCAGAATTCTTTGACGAAGCCGCTGAAGGTGACGAATAAACCGTAGATTTGATTAGTTGATAGTTGAATGTAACGTGCTAGTCGCCTCAATCTGATGGAGACAGTAACGTGCAACGATCAACTTTCAAGCTTCACCAGCTATGCCACCATCCATCCACAACCAAAATAAATCCTTCATCGCTGGCTTCCGCGACGCGCTGTATCACTGTGATGCAGCGCAGCTGCGGACGCAGCTCAATACGTTTTTTACACCTGACTGCGACATTCATCTGACCTATCCATTTGAAGACCTGACTGGGTCAGCAGCGTTGCATGACACTGTCTATGCGCCCTTACTAACGGCAATTCCAGACCTTGAGCGCCGTGACTTCATTGTGATGGCAGCCGAGTCTAACGGGCAAAATTGGGTCGGGTGTGCGGGGCATTACATGGGGGTCTTTGAACAACCCTGGCTGGATATTCCGCCCACAATGCACTTGGTAAGCATGCGGTACCATGAATTTTTCCGCATTGAAGACAACCAAATTGTAGAGATGCAAGCCGTGTGGGATATTCCACAGCTGATGTTGCAAGCCAATGCGTGGCCAATGATGCCCGCCTTAGGAGTCGAATGGCCATTTGTGCCAGGGCCTGCATCAAATGATGGCATCATCACGACGCCATATGATGCAGCTCACGGCGCGGCAAGTATGCAAATTGTGCTCGATATGTTGCGTGACCTGCGTAACAATGACAAAGGCGTGGCGGCCATGAACTTGGAAAAGTACTGGCACCCAAAGTTCAACTGGTACGGTCCGGCAGGGATTGGTGCCATGCGGCGCGTGAGTGGCTTTCGGAATTGGCATCAGATTCCATTTCTGAAAGGCATGCCAGACCGAGACGCCTTCTTAGAAAAAGGCGTTGCATTATGTGATGCCGACTATGTTGGGTTTACGGCCTGGCCCGGCATGCACATGCATTTGACTGGCGATGGCTGGTTAGGCATCCCGGCGAACAATCAATATTTGACCATGCGGAGCTTGGACTTCTGGCGCTGTGAAAATGGAATGATCCGTGAAAACTGGGTCTTAGTGGATCTGCTAGACGTTTACCATCAGCTTGGCATAGATGTATTCGAGCGCATGCGGGAGCTTACCGTGGCGCGTCGCGGTGCAATTCCAATTCGCTAGGTTTTGTCCAGCGTGCATTTTATGAGCAGACCTACTACGCTAGCGTCTGACGCAGCTCTTGTTTTGCTTGTAAGCGTACGGCGGTGACACCTTTGCATATGACACTTTACAAAGTGAGGCAGAAACGATGAATACTTCGCAAAAAACTGTTGTCTGGCAATATTGGCAAGCAATGAACGCTGGTAAAGCCGAAGCCGCAGGTGATTACCTTTCAGCCGCCGTGGCATGGCATGGCTTTGAACCACTGCGCCATCTACATAGCGCACAAGAGGTGATGACGCAATATTGGCAGCCGTTGTTTACCGCCTTGCCTGACTTGACTAGACGGACATATCACTTTTTGGGTGGTGCATTTGAAGGGCATGATTGGGTTGCCGGAACAGGCGACTTTATTGGGACGTTTGCTCATGACCTCGTGCTGGACGGATATGTGATTCCTGCTAGCGGTCAGAGCGTACATTTTCGCTTTGGTGAGTTCTGCAAAGTGATTGCGGGCAAAATTGCCGAAATTCGCATCATCATCGATTTGCCTGACTTATGCCGCCAAGCGGGAATAACCTTAGTGCCGCCCAGTTTTGGGCGTGATATTTGGATCCCCGGCCCATTAGCTGGTGATGCAGTGCTGTTGACCCCTCAAGACGAAGCGGAATCAGAGAAGTCTTTGGCGTTGGTAGAAGCGATGATTTTTGGCGGTCTCAATAGCTATGATGGCAAAAATCAGGCGAGCCAAGGGCTAGAGCAATATTGGCATGCTGACATGGTGTGGCACGGCCCAGTGGGTATTGGGTCAGCTTACGGCATGGATGAATTCAAGCGCAATGCGCAAGGGCCTATTGTGCATGCCTTCCCCGACCGCAAAGGTGTGGGGCATAAGTCTCGAATTGCAGAGGGACCGTTGATTGCCTCCACCGGCTGGCCGAGTCTCGGCGGTACCCATGTGAACGACTACATGGATTGGAAAGCAACCGGTGAATACATTGGTTGGAACATTATGGATTTCTGGAAACGCGACGGTCACAAGCTGCGCGAAAACTGGGTCATGATTGATCTCATCGGTGCGGCGAAAGCATCGAATGTGGACTTGTTAGCAAAGCTGCCAAGACAATAATCAGGTTTCAATTGTCAACAATCACTGAACAGCAACGCTGCTGGGCTACTGAACCGTTGCCGATTGAGTATTAGCTATTAGTGAATGACTATTTATGAAATATCAAACTTCTAAAAACCTCGTGCGTGACTACTTTGACGCAATGGAAAATGCTACGCCGGACACCGTAGCAGACGTGTTGAAGTCTTATGTCACCGATGACTATCACTGGCGTGGCGTTTACCCGTTCCGCGAACAATTTGGCGCCGATACGGTTGCAGATGTCTTCTGGCAGCCACTAATGAATGGCCTGCGGCATATCCAACGCCGCCAGGATATTTTCATTGCTGGAACCAGTGAAGTTAGCGGTGACGAATGGGTCATGAGCATGGGCAATTTTATGGGGCTCTTCGACGCTGACTGGCTTGGCATTCGCCACACGCGGAAGATGGCAAACTTGCGCTATGCGGAATTCAACCGCGTGGAAAATGGCAAGATCACCCATACTGGCTTATTCATCGACATTATGGGGCTGATGACCCAAGCTGGGATGTATCCATTGCCGCCCTCTACAGGCGCTTACTTCAATTACCCTGGGCCACGCACGCACGATGGTTTGCTCTATGAGGATGCGGACCCCGCAGAAGGAGTGAAAACCCAAGACTTGGTCAACCGAATGGTGCAAGACTTGAGTGATTTAAACGAAAGTGGCTCCATGACATGCCCACCTGAAATTCTCGAAAAGACCTGGTCACCACGCATGATCTGGTACGGCCCAGCCGGCATTGGCGCGTCGTACACCATTCCGCGTTACCAAGAACAGCATCAGCTTCCGTTCCGCAACAACTTGGATGATAAAAAATTCAAGGGCCATGTGTGTCGCTTTGCTGAAGGGAACTTTGCTTGCTTCTTCGGTTGGCCGAACCTGTCTAACCGTGCGATTGGTGGTTTCCTTGGCTTACCGGCGGGGAAAGAAAGCGCCGTCATGCAAGTGGTAGACGTTTACCGCCGCGAAGGCGATTTGCTTGCCGAAAACTGGGTGCTCATTGACATTCCATATTGGCTGAAGCAACAGGGCCTAGATGTCTTTGCGCGCACGGAGCAAATCTTAAACAAGAAGTAGTCGTGTACGCCGCCAGAGTCAGCGCAGCATTCGCCAGTTTGTGGCGTAATACGCTTTTACTCTCGGTACTTCCTCATTACGCTTAGGAGCATCATGAAACCTATTGTTCTGAGAACAGATAAACACATGGAGGTGCTTAAATCGCAGCTTCATGAATTAGAAAAGATTGCAACTGTCATCACCGCGCCAAGTGATGACGAAGACACCTTGGTTGCGCTCGTCAAAGATGCTGACGTGCTCATGGTCTCTGGCGCGCACATCACCCGGCGCGTCTTTGAGGCTGCAACCAAGCTAAAAGGCCTCCTCAAATGGGGTGTCGGGACAGATGATCTTGACATTGACGCCGCAACTGAGCTCGGCATCCCCATTGTGCATTGTCCCTACTACGGCCCCCAATCGATTGCCGACTTTGCGTTTGCAATGCTCATCGCGCTGGCTAAAAAGTTGCCTCGCATTGACCGTGATATGCGTGAACTGGGCTGGATGTATCCCGATGGCGAAGACTATCGGCAAATCGACTTGCCCGGAAAAACGGTTGGCCTCATTGGCTATGGGCGCATTGGGCAAATTATGGGCAAACGCTGCCTCGGATTTGACATGAACGTGCAGGTCTATGATCCCTATCAAGACCCGGCTGCCCATCCGCAGGTTAGCTTTGTGGAGTTAGAAACCTTGCTGCGCACCTCAGACTTTGTGTCTGTCCATGTGGTGCTTATCCCCGAGACAACCGCGATGCTGGGCGCAAAAGAACTGGCCTTGCTGAAACCGAACGCGATTATTGTTAATACCGCGCGGGGGGCTGTCTTTGACGAAGCTGCGCTATACGCCGCCCTAAAAGACGAACGCATTCTGGCCGCTGGGCTGGATGTCTTCTGTGATGAGCCGCGCGACTTGAACAACCCTTTCTTGCAATTGGATAACGTTCTCGTCGCACCACACTTTGCCTCTTACACAAAAGAGGCCTATGAGCAGTTGGATGTCAACGCCTTAGCAAAGGTCAAAGCGCTGCTTGCTGGCGAGGCACTTTGGGATATCAAAAACAAAGACGTCAACATTCGATGGCAAACCAAGCCCCAATAACCCCAAGTAAGTTAGACGTTAGCGCCCGGCACGTTGTCGCCACTGACGACATGAAGGCACTCGCAACTCGCATTTTTGAGGCCTGCGGCTGCGATGCGGACATTGCGGCAATGGTGGCGGAGCACTTGGTAGAGACCAATCTGCGCGGCATTGAATCGCATGGCGTCATGCGGCTGATGCAATATGCAGAGCAGCTCTCGAATGGATATATGACTCCCACGGGACGCCCAGAACTCAAGCAAAATGAGCGCGGTGCTTGGCTGGTCACTGCCAACAACGGCTTTGGCATTCCCGCGTTGCATGTGGCAATGGACAAAGGCATTGAGATTGCTAAGGCGAAGGGCATTTCTGTTGTCGCAGTGCAAGACTGTGGGCACACAGGTCGGCTAGGGGCTTACGCCGAGCAAGGTGCAGCGGCAGGCTGTCTCAGCATCATTATTGGCGGTGGGGGCTATAAGGAATGGCCGCAGGTTGCGCCCTATGGCGGCGCAAAAGGGCGTTTGCCAACCAACCCCTATGCGTTGGGCATTCCCGGTGGGGAACGCGGGCCAGTGGTCGTGGATTTTGCAACGGGCCGGATTGCTGGCGGCTGGATTTATGCAGCGCGCAGTGCTGGGGTGCCACTGCCACCCGACTCGCTCATTGATCCCGATGGCAAGCCAACGCGCGATCCGGAAGATTACTATAAAGGTGGCGCGATTCTGCCCATGGCAGGGCCAAAAGGCTACGGCCTCGCGCTTTTTGCTGAGTTGATGGGCGAGGCCATGCTAGGGCCCGTGACGACTGAAATGAACTGGCTCCTCATCACCATGGACATCACGCTGTATAACGACGCGGCGCGGTATCAGACGTTGGCAGAGGAAGTCCTAACCGAAATCCGCACTTGTCCGCCGGCTGAAGGGGTGCGCAACGTTGAAGTTCCCGGCGAACGTGAGCGCGACTTAGCGCAACAGAATCGCCCCAAGGGCATTGCGATTCCGGTTGAGACGTGGAAACAAATTACAGCCTTGGCTGAACAACTAGGGTGTCTGTAATAAAATAATCTTAGGTACCTACACGCTTAAGAATCTACGCGCTTGCTCGTATTCGTAATCGTAATCGCGATCGTAATCGATCAGTGACAGCACATTCGCGCCTGTTAGCGTGGAATGTCGGGCCAAAAACGAAATGCTGGGCTACTCTGAGTCTTATCGAATACGATTACGAATACGACAACGATAGCGACAGCATAACCCTGTGAAACAGTAGGGTAGCTAGTGGTAGCGCCTTGGCTTGCCAAGGCCCAAAACGCGAGGGAAAGGACACTCCACTCTGCGTAAAAAAT
>JAHDBS010000187.1 GCA_020630225.1 Anaerolineales bacterium
ATTCGTTGAATTCGCGTGCAACAACCCACATGAAGTTACCTTGCAACACAGGCTTTTAAGGTAACGCAGACATTAATCAAAATCAATCGCGGTAATGCTGTCTAAGTCAACGTCAAACGTGTCATCGTCTAAATCTGCCTCTAGCTCAGCGAGGTTTCCAGCTTTGATCCCTCGGTCACACAGCGAGCGATATTGGCAGAATTTACAACGTTTTTCATCAGTGGTCAGGCCAAACTGTCCAGCGTTGCGCTGTAATACTTGCTTAATGAGGTCTTCAATGTAAGCCACATCCGCGCTTAGTTTCGTTGCATCATAACGGAAGTGTGCTGGCTGTTCTGGCACATTCGGATACCAATAGATCATTTCGATCTGATTTGGATCAACCTTAGCTCCTGTCAGCGTCTGCCCAGCTTGCGTCATCACAAACGGATAAATTCGCGTTTGGAGCCGTTGTTGCAAGGTTGCATCTTTGGGCCGATTTTCGCTGGTTTTCCAGTCATAAATCGTGATTTTGCCGTCTGGTGTAATGCTGACAAGGTCATACTTCGCTGTCAGGGTATGCCCCGCGACTTGGGTGGCTAACTCGACTTCTACAAACTGCTGGGCAGCTTGAAGTTGCGGATGCTGTTGTGCCCACGCGTCCCACCAGCGTTGTAGTAACGGGTCGGCGATTTGCTTTGTGATGAGTGCGTTGGGTAAGCCCAATAGTGACTGTTCCACCAAGCGGTGGAATTGGACGCCCATCTCAGTCAGGTGCTCGAACGCCAGTGCTGGTTCGGTTTGCAGCGCTGGCCAGCGGAGTTTTTGAACATACTTCAATTCAAAGCGGCGTTGACAGTCAACAAAGTCTTGCAGTGCGCTCTGGCTAAAGGTGAAGTTAGCATCAATTGACATTGGTTGCCTCCACATAATCAGCGAGTGCGGTGAAGGCTGCGGCTGGGCCTAGCTCGCCTTTACGTCCCGTATTCCATGTGACCAGCAATTCTTTGCGGGCGCGTGTAATGCCGACGTACAGCAAACGTAAGCGCTCGGCGGAATATTCAATCCGCGCGGCTTGGGTTGCCTCACCTTCTATGTAGTCATCCCCTACAGTGAGCGCTTTGAGCTGGGCCTGTGCTTCTGCATCTAAGTTGAGCTTGTCACGCACAAACCATTTTTCTGGAATAAATTGGTCGCCGGGTAGGGCGCTTGGAAAGCCATAGCTGTTCGCGGCAAGTAAGTAGACCCGATCCCATTCCAGGCCTTTGGCCTTATGCATGGTGGTGACTACCACTTTACCTTTGTGCTGTTCAGGATCAAAGCCAGATTCTTCTTCGGTGGCACCAAAGAATTTACGCTCGTTCTTGGCGATTTCGCCTAGAAATGCAATGTGTTCACTTAGGTCGCGCACGCCGGTGACACCGCGCCGTTGCAGTTCAACCGCGAGCTTATGGGTCAAGGCGAGCTCCGCTGGCGTAATAAACAGCTCTTGTCCCACAGTAATGACCAATTGATCAATCGGCAGGGCAGCTGCATTGAGCCAGCGTTTTGCCACAATGCGGAACGCAAGGAGTTGATCGCGCAGGGGTTCGTTCTCATCCGTCGGATCAAGTTGATCCATCCAATCGTCCGCGCTTGGCCAAAGAAAGTCTTCCACAAAGCGACATTTTTTCAAGAACGTATCGCCAGCGGTAATGATGGCTTGCGTTGCTTCATCATCACTTTGATCACGATTCCACACTTTCCAAAGCATGGCTAAATACTTTGGCTCGTCGGGCGAATTGATAAATTTCAGTACGTGCGCCAAAGCACCAGATGTACGCCGCGTGGCGTTGGTGCTTTGCAAAAATTCAACGTACGGCGTGTTGGTATTTTTGAGAATATTGACTGCTTCATACCCACGCTGATTACGCGGAACCAAAATCGCGATGGTCTCTTCGGGATGGTCTGGCAACCAGCGGCGGGCAGAATCGACGACTTTGACCAATTCTTTTTGGGCGCTAAAGCCGCTGGTCATAAAGTGGACGACACAGTCTGCTGCGTTTGGATTTGGTTGCGGATCGCCCGGTGGCGTTGGTTCAATATGCGGGATATCAAGCGCATGCCGCAGGTCCGGATTGATGTGCTCATTGCGCACCCAATCAACCAAGCGGTTGGCGGCATTGATGATGGGGACGCCTGATCGCCCAGAGTTAGGCATCGGCACATCGATATTGATCGGATCGTTGATAAAGTCGCGTAGGTGCTTAGGATTGGCCGTCGTAAACGTTTCGTAAATCGCCTGATTAGGATCACCGACGCGCACCCAGTTGCCACCCGGGCCAGCAAGTGTTTTCAGAATTTTCTGCTGCAGTTCGCTGCTGTCTTGCGCTTCGTCTTCCAAGATGTACGGCCACTGATCGCGGAGGCGTTGCAAGTAACCCGCATCGGTTTGCAGCGCCTGTAGCGCATAGCGAATGAGGTCATCAAAATCTAGCGCGTTGTTATATTGCAAGTCACGCTGATAGGTCTCGTACACACCAGCAACCATCGTGGCTAACGGTAGCGCTTGGCCTTCGTGTGCCTGCAAATAATCGCTCAAGTCAGTTGGTGACAGTTCGCGATCTTTTGCAATTTTGATGCTGTTCTTAGCGATATTCAGCATGGCCGTCGGCCAGTCGCGCGTGCGCACGCTATGCGCTTGGCGGTCACTAAGCTCTGGATTCAAATAATCTGCGCTGAAGTAAGTGTTGTTGCCCAGCCACGTGTCAACCGATGCGCGTAAGATGGCGTTGGTTTCGCGTTCATCCATAATGCGGAAATCACCCGCAAGACCGATTAGGTCAGGGCGTTCGCGCACAATGCGGTTAGCCAAGCTATGCAAGGTTGTAACGTGATAGTCAAACTGAGGGAGATCCACTTGCTGCTGTTCGAGCAACATGCGCACACGGCTGCGGAAGTTGTCGACAGCGGAGTTCACTAAGGTCACAATCAGCACTTGCTGATTTTCGGCCAGCCGGCCACTGCGAATAAGTTCAGCGGTCAATGCTGACAGCGTAAAGGTCTTGCCGCTGCCCGGCACAGCAGACACGCCCATGTATCCACCGTTATAGTTCAAAATTTCCTGCTGAGCAGGGCGGAGTTTTAGCTCGGTCATGCGCTAACATCTCCTTGCTGGCGTAACACTTGGGCCAATGTGCGGACTAACATTCCTTGATATTCATTGCCGCGTTCATCAATTTCAGTAATGCCCATGTGAATGTGTTCACTACAGCGTTGTACCAGCCCGCCAATAAGGCGCTGTAATTGGTCGCGATTGAAATGCATTTCGTCCTGATCGGTCCAGAGTTTGCCAGACGGCCAGCCGCGCCGCAGCACATATGGATGCGTCACCGGTTGCCCAATCCGTTCGCCCCAACCGCGTGCGTTCACATTGAGCCAAAACTGATGTTTGACGGGCTCATTGCGCAGCAAGAAGGTGTAGGCTGGCGCGATCAGCACTGCATTTGCGTTTTGGGCCTCTTCCTCAACCGGATAGCTCGCAGCTAGCAGCCCCTCATGCAGCGTTTGTAGATAGGCGCGGCCAATTTCATGTGGCTCGCCTGTCAGTGTCGTACCAACGGTGCGCCGGAAATTGCGCACGGACTGTACTAGATAGGTGGCAATTTGGGCCGCGTCAAAATTCTGGTGGAACCCGAAGGTTGGTTGAGACAGCACTTCCCCAAATAACAAGCTGAGGAAATGGTCTAAGGCAATCGTTTGCTCTTGTTCTTGATAGGCCACCAGCCAACTGCGCAGCGTTTCATATTGCTCGCCGATGCGGTATCCAATTCTGGTTTGCATTTCTGGCTTGAGATTAGCAAATTCACGCAGCTCGCCAGTTTTTGGATTGTAAAGCACCTTGCTAATGAGCTGCGCCCGCACTGGATCTACGGTGTCAATGGCAGTGTGCATGGCCTGGGCAACTTCGTATCGCGTCGGTGGCTGCGACCAGTCAGTATGTGCGATTGCGGCAAAGGTGAGCAAAGTCGTGGTGGCCTGTTCGTCTCGCAAAGAGCGGGACGGGCGATTTGAGCGTACTGGGACTTCAAGCGCAGTTAGCCGATTACTAAGCGAATAACGCAGTGCATCGGATAAGAATGGGGCGAGGACGACAATGTCGTTTGGCGCAACGCCCTCATTATGGACAAGGTTCGCAATGTCCTGCGCGGCCCAATCGGTCATTTGGGGCAGAAAGCGTTGAAATTCATACGAGACGCTAGTGCGAAATGGAATGTCTTCAACGGGTAATTTTTTGCCTAAGCGATTGCGTAGCAACGCCGCAAACGTACTAAGCTCGGCTGAACTTGTGTAGCTTTTAGTGAAGTGACGCTGTTCTGTCGCGAGGTCGCTAAGTCCTAACATCACTGTTGGGTCAGCACCAAGAAAGACGCGGAAGCCAGCGTCTGTGTCATAAATCAGCAGTGCCGACTCTAGGGTGGGCAGCCAGTCGCGTAGAAAATCGGCAGCGGCTGGGGTGTCTTCTTCAATGTTGTCAAAAATCAGATGCGTATAGCGTTGACGCAGATCATTTTGCACGAGTTCGTGTGGCCATAAATGCTCGCTGAAAATCTGCATGGTGAGCGAGAAGTCCAGCAAATTATGGTCTAAACAATACTGCCGATAGCGCAAAGCGCAGTCTTGCGCATCGGCAAAAATACGCAGGTTGCTTTCATCGTCACCTAAGGCAGGTTGTAGGCGCGTGGCAATTTCTTTGATCGAAAAGCCGTTGGCAGAGGCCTTGTTGAGGTTGTCAATAAGCTGGCTATATAGCCGATTGCGATCCATGGTGACCGAGGCGAAATACCCATGTTGTTCGATCAATGGCCGGGCGATTTCGGCCATGTAGTATTGGGCAGCTTCAAGATTCAAAAACGTGGGCGGGTTGTCTACGGCCTCGAACCCGGCGTCCTCCGCAACTAACGGCCAGAAGCGCTCTAACATCTCTTTCGCTAACTCGGCGACGGTTGCAATCCGTAACGTGCTCGCGTTTGGATCGGTCTTTGCTAAGGCCAGTTTTGCTGCTTTCCACGGTGCGCTGAGCGTTTGCTGCGGTAGCAGAATCAAAACATTGCGCGGCTGTACGCCAGCTGCAAGTTTCTGTTCTAAATACGCAATCCCAGCCGTTGTTTTTCCAGTGCCAGCCGGGCCTTGAAACCAAGTAATCGTCATAAGTCTAAGTGTAACAACCAAACATTTGATCTAGGTAAGATGATACCAAGAGATTGAGATTGTTAGTAAAGATAGTTTGCGTTGTGTGTAGTGAAGTTATGGGTCACGCATGTTGCATGTGTGACCCCGTAACTTTGTAACCTCGTAACAATGATTTTGCGAATAGTTACCAAAAAGTTACCAAACCCTCTGCTCCACAGTAACTATCCCTGAACTCGTGCGTAACTTTGAAATTAGACAATATGGCTGTCAACAACAGCACTGTTGAAGACAACGCTTATCGGTTCAGGTTATGGCTGATGGTCTTTCAGGATTGCACAAGGTGTCTCGGTGGGCACCGTTGAAGGGCCATCAGTCATAAGGAGTTAGTCCAGCGCAACCTAGATGCTGAGCTAACCATTCAAATCAACGCGAGCTGATTTAGACAATAGTATTCACCCACGCAGAGGTTACGCAAACTAGATGGAGACTTCACGAGATCAAACCGCAGCGCTACGGTCATATTTTGCCCGGATGCTTTTATTCTTAGGGTTGCCCATAATCGGGCTTATGGTTACAAGTACACATGACTCTGTTCAAGCTGCGCCGCAACCGATCCAAGTCGTTGTTCTAGACGGTGATATTGCGGGTTTGCAAGCTGCTGAAATCTTACAAGCTGAAATTGAAACGAATGATAACTATGTGGTCAATATTCAATCGGTGGCCGGTAGTCTCCTGAATGAATCGGACCAGATGCGGGCGATTGGTGAGAAATTTCACGCCGATGCCGTCATTTGGCAAAGCGGTGCAAGCCTGCAAGTAGAGTTACTCACGTCTGCTTTTCAACGGGCACTTGCACAAGTACAATAGTTTTCTTGAATTTCAGATAGCCATAAAGTACAAGAAACTCACATGCACAAAATTCTAGTCGTAGACGACCACGAGCACATTATTTCTTTTGTCCGCCCCGCGTTAGAACGTGAGGGGTATGTGGTGCTCACGGCAAACGATGGCATCACTGCGTTGCATGTGTGGCGAACTGAGCGGCCAGCGCTGATCTTGCTGGACATTGAAATCCCAGATCCAAATGGCCTTGCTGTTTGTCGTGAAATTCGCGCAGCGGATGATCGAACGCCCATCGTGTTTATGACGGTGCGCAACAGCATTAGTGACCTTGAATTTGGTTTCACAATGGGAGCCGATGACTACATCTCAAAACCTTTTGATGTACGGGAGTTGATGGCGCGTGTCAAAGCGCGTTTGCCTCGTCCGTTGCAAGAATTTGGTGGATATTTGCAGGTAGACACCCTTGGTCATAATGTCCGCCGCAAAGTTGCAGACAATTGGGAGATTGTCGATCTGACCCCCAAAGAGTTTGACTTACTGAATTACCTCGTGACCAACGCTGGTCGACCGATTGGTAAAACAACATTGCTAGCCGCCGTGTTTGACATCCCCGAAGACCGCACGATTGAAACGAAGACGTTGGAAAAGCACATTTGGGCGCTGCGTCAAAAGCTAGAGCCAGACCCGAAATCTCCAACAGTTATTGTCAATGTAAGAGGCATTGGATATAAATTCGCGATTTAAGCATAGATAGTTGAAGACGCTGCACGGTTTTCAACAAATCAACGATCAATATTCAACTAGCACTTTATGTTCGACTTCGTTATCTACTTTGGCCCGCTTGAATTCCTAGCCTGCTTTACACTGCCGCTCATTGGGGTTTGCGTAGGGGGCTGGTTTTGGTATCGCACGCAGCAACGTCAAGAATGGCAGCGCGTGGTGACAAGCTTTCCCTATCCAGCTTGGGTATTTCGGGGTGACAAACCGCTGGCATGGAATCAACAAGCGACAAACTGGCGCGGGATGCAAGATCTCGTCAAGCTGTCAGGCGATGTCCGCCGCCGTCAGCAACATATTGTGCGCACGTTGTATGACGAAAACGCCGAGTCTGTAAAAGTTCGCGGGGTCAATGTGGCGCAAAATGTGACCCTGCTGCTGATGGAAGACAACAGCACCACCAAGCGACAACAGTCGTACTATCGAAATTTCATTCGGAATGTTGGGCATGAGCTAAAAACGCCGTTGACCATCATCCAAGGACATGCGTCCAAAGTCAGTAGTTCTCCAAATGATATTGACGGCAATGCGGCCTCACTTGGCATTATTGCCGGCGAAGCAAAGCATCTCACGCAGCTTGTTGACAATCTATTGCTAATTGCGCGGCTGGAAGCACCTGACTTTCAACTGGATCGTCGGGGCGTCAACTTTGGTGCCTTGGTAGAGCAAATTATTTTGGACGTCTCTGACTTGGCCGAAACGCGCCAAATTGGCCTTGACCTCAATCTGCAGCCAGGATTGCCTCAAATTCAAGGGGATCGTGTGCAACTCCGTCAGATGCTCATCAATTTACTGGATAACGCGCTCAAATATACGCCAGCAGGTGGCACTGTGGCAGTCAGCCTGTCTCAAATTGACACCGTACTAAGTTGCCGCATTCGGGACACAGGGGAAGGCATCCCTGAAGATGATTTGCCCTTCATCTTTGAAAAACTATATCGTGCCAAGCGGACTTCAACCCGCACTGTGGAAGGGTCTGGATTAGGACTAGCTTTGGTGCAGCAAATTGTGCTTGCCCACGATGGTGACTTGAAAGTGCGCTCAAGCCTTGGGAAGGGCAGCACGTTTACAGTTGAATTGCCAATCGTGGAGGAGGCAGCATGAAACGTTTTTGGTGGCTAAGCCTGCTCACTCTTCCGGTCCTAACATCACTAGCCTGCACAATTGGCATTGCGCCACGCGATCAGGTCTTACCTATGGCAACCCAGCTAAATTTGCCCGCATTCAATCCGACTGCAGCGGCTCCAGATACTGTTGCAGAGGACAGTGTCCCAATTCCAACTGAGGTGCAGGTCACGCCTACCGCAACCCTAATGCCCTCTACGCTGGCACCAACTGCCACGGTAGAAGCTCCAACGCCAGCGCCGTCTATTCAAAACGAAGCTGGCCTAATTGTGTATCACTCTGGGTTACAAGGTCAGGAAAATATTATGTTATTGGACCCAGTGACCAGTGAAGTGCAGCAGCTTACAGATACGGTCACAGCGGATATTTCACCTAAATGGTCACCAGATGGATCACGAATTGTGTTTGTGTCTGACCGTGATGGAGACTCTGATATCTACACCTTAGACATAACGACCAATGAGGTGGTGAATGTGTCTAACAACAACAT
>JAHDBS010000188.1 GCA_020630225.1 Anaerolineales bacterium
GCGCTAAAGCTGCCGGCTTCAACTTCATCATTGATGATGACTTTCCAGTCTCCCTGAGAGTAAGTCCCGAGGGTGATGACATCCTCAAACGGCACTAAGGCCTCAGTACAAGCGTCAGAAGTTCGTTCGCTATAAACACGTACGTTGATGACACCTTTGCTAGGGTCTTGGACATATTCATGACGTAGGGATGCACAGCCATTTGGCAGTTCGCCACTCAGTTGTAAATTGACTTGCAATGGCCAGCTTTCTAATACCAACAAATTCCAGCTATTTAGAAAAACAGCGCCTTCGGTTGAAGGAGGCTTGACCTCATCTTCAACACCTGTAAGCACACCATAGTCAACATCGTTGATGTAAAGCGTGTATTCACCAGTGGGAATAACACCAAAACTGATGTTCTCAGTAAATGGTTCCAGCACTTGAATACAGTTCTTATCAGGGTCTGCGGCTGAGCTTAGCGTGACATCGACGCGGTCGGTGCCCCATTTAGGTGCGGACGTCACTAATGTATGGCAGGGGCTTGGTAAGTTACCTGCGACCACCGCAGTGATTTGTGGCGGGTGGCTAAGCGCTGCTAACAGCTCTACACTATCAACAAAGGCAGGGCCATTCGCGGCGCCACTGTTTCCAATGCCCACGCTGTCGTCTGCACTAGGCGTGGGTGCTGCTACAACCGTTGCTGTTGGTTCTGATATTTGCTTACTAGTTGTTCCGTCCTCCGCATCATCATCTGTTACAGAGGCAGGCGCAAACCCGACTGTTTCAGTCGGGCTTTCTTGTGTTGGCGGAACTTTTGTTGGGTCTGCTTTAGTCGGAGTTGCTGTTGCTGGCTTTTCCGTAGGTGGAATTTCAATGTCTTCTGCTGCGGTGTCTAGTGTTTCATCGGTCTCGGCATCAGCCGGTTCAGCCTCAGCTTCAGTTTTTGGTGCTAACTGACTGTCACTAGCTGGTTCAACGGCACCACTACAGGCAGCAGCGAACGCAGCCAAGCAAATAATAATTAGAAAATGAAGTTGTCTCATACGTATTAGACGGAAAACGGATTAAGAAAGTTCCGGGTTATCCGGCGTCTTCCGGTCCGTTATCCATCGTAGCGTTGTAGAAAGACAGAATCAAGTCTTCGTCAAAGGTATCTAGCGGCATATAGTGTTGCCATGCGAGCAGAGCATAGGTTGTTTCAATTTTGGGGTCAGCCGAAATGACAATCTTTGGGTAACCATATTTTTCAGACACTGGCAATGCGCGTGCGAATGCAACTAAGTCCTCTTGCGACTTTTCACAGTCGTTGCCACAGTTGTAGAGCAGCACAACATAACCATGTTCCAAGCTGTGCACATAAGCTTCGGCTGGAACAGGCTCGGTATAAACTCCAGGTTGCGCCCATTGGCCCCAATGTGTGCCAGACGTTGGAGGATAGACGCTATATTCAACTGGCTCACCGACAGATACATGGTCATTGCCAAAATTCAGCTGCACTTCTACTAAATCCACAAGTTCTGGTGGCACAATCACTGTGCTTTCAAACGTTGTCCGGTTTGACTCGTCCATGAGTTCATCTGCAGGCGTTGCAGTTGGGGCAGGCTCGTCTGTGGGCGGTTCTAAGGTCGCGGTTGGGTCTGCTTCAGCTTCTTCTGCGGCCGTTTGTTCATCAGCTTCAACAGCCTCAGCCGCGGGTTCAGCACTGTCTGATGTTTCTGCTGGTTCAGCAGTACTGCTGCAGGCAACAGTAAATAGAGCAATTGCGCTTAGGATCAACAATAATTTTGTAAGTTTCATAAGAGATTGTGAGTGAGTTTGTTATAACGGGCTGTGCTAAAAATAAATTACGCGTAATTAGCCAACTTACTGCCAATACGTTAGGAATTTATCGACAGCGGCATCTAAGGTGATTTCACCATTTTTGACTGGCTCATCGTAGTAATAACTAAATGGCGCAAGCAAAGATGCTGAAATTTTGAGCTCATGCAAGATCAACTTTGCCAAAGGTCCCCCTTCTGCTAGAAATCCGCTTTCGACAAAATCACGCTTGGCTTTGGCTCTGTCAAAGAATACGCGTTGGATTTCCGCTTTGACAGTGCCATTGCTTACTGTCAGGCGACCGTAACTTGCGCCAGGGTTTCCATCGAAGGGTAGGCCGGCTGATCCAACGTTGATCAGTAGCGAGTTTTCAATGTTGCGAATAAAGGGGCGATGCGTGTGTGCAACTGCCATGACTGGCGTCAATGGGGTCAAAATGTCAGCAACGTCTTCGTTACTTTGCCATGGAAATGTGCCGGTACGGTTGCTTTTCATTGACGCATGTACCACCCGCAGCGTTTGCCCGTTGGGGAGGTCAAGGCGTTGCTCAAATGGCCAATCTTCAAAGATGCGCCAGTCGTCGCCTAGTTTTTTGTAAGTCCAGTAGCCTGTTCGGTAGATTTCAAATTGAATGCCATCACGAGCGGCGCCAGGTGCGCCGTGTGCCATGACATATTCTTCGTGATTCCCGCGCACAATGCGCCAGCCTGCTTCCCGTTGTTTTTTTAGTGCTAATGCCAAGCATTCAGGAGAGCGTGGCCCCCGATTGACAATATCGCCAGCGATGATGACCTGATCAGGTTGCCATTTTTCAATATCATCAACAATAGTTTCAAATGCAGTGATGTTGGCGTGGATATCGGACAGGATAGCGATTTTCATTGATTAGATTATGGCATGGAACCGGATGAGTGACGAGTGAGGATTTGTAGCTAAGGAACGGCAACAATGCCCTCAAGGTCGGTCCAAATGCGATGCAATTCACGTATTTCTTCTGTGACAAGATTGAGTTCACTGATTTGCGAATAGTCATGCTTACCTGAGACAAAAATAAAACGATTGTTGACAGAGTCCCACGTGATGTCGCTTACATCAGGAATAGGTTCAAAGCGTTGCAATACTTGGCAGTTGAAATCTTCAAGGCAGTCAGAATATGTATCGATGACTAGTAATTCTTGGCCTGAATCATTTGCTAACACGCTAACTGCAGGCTGCTCAATGTAAATACCTTCAATGTCTGTATAGCGAGATTTGATGGTTTCAAGTGGATAAATAATTCTGGCTGGCGCATTAGTGGCAATCAATGTTGCTAGGTCATACTCATACAGGTTATGTTGGCTGCTAGCCATTACCCAGAGCGTTCCATCCTGATATTGCAGTGCACTAATATCGTTTTCAATTTGCGGTAGGTTGCGGGTGAAATGCCGCTGGATGCTGTTGTCATCCAGCCATTCTAGAAAGTAAAGTTGGCCTTTGGCTTCAATTGTGACAATGATGTAGCCATGCCCTTCCACTTGTGGCAATCCAAAACGTTCAACATCGGCATTTGGGATAAGCGCAATGCCTTCGGGACCACGGTTGCCAAAGTCTTGCAACGGCAGCCGCGCAGAACGCAGCGTTTGCTGATGTTTAGGCAACGTTGGGTCGTATTCAATGAGCGCTGGTGGCCGCTCTGAAAGCAAAAGGAAGCGTGATGGGCGCGTTGGTGCCGCTGGAGTGAAGCTAGTCAGCAGAAGCGAACAGCAAATGGCGACGAGTAAGCCGTGTCTGGCTAGGCAACCGAGCATCAAGTGGTGGCAATACCTTCCATTTGGCGACAGACATAAATGAGCCGCAGCCGATGCAAGTCTTCGTAGCTGATTTCGCCATTCAAGGCTTGGAATACGGGTGTCAGGTTCGTTGCACCTTCAATGGCAAAGGCGTCAAAGGCGACTTGTTTTACAACATCAGGCAGCTTAGATAAATTCTCGACTGTTTCCAAAGGAAAATCGCCACCTGCTTGGATGTATTTCAGCAAATGTCCCATGATGGTCGATTCTTTGATTTGAAATTCAGCGACTAAGGCTGGCACGGCTTTGCCGCTTTTGAAAGCGTCACCGACCTCTTCAAATCGCTTTTTCTTAGCGCTGTGCGCTGGCGTGCTCGCTTGCCGTTGCTGACGGGCGTTGGTTTTGTCTCCCAAATTGCGGGGCTCACAATAGGCCCGAATGCGCTGGATAAAGTCTGCCCCAAAGCTGTCTAATTTCTTTTGTCCGACACCATTGATGCTGAGAAAACCTTGCTCAGACTGCGGATACAAAGTCGCCATTTCGGCTAATGACTTATCGGTAAAGATGACGTAAGGCGGCACTTTGAGCTCGTCAGCTAACTGCTTGCGGTATTGACGTAAGTCTTCAAACAGCGCTTCGTCATAGTTCAAATCAATGGTTTTGGATTTCTTTGCTGCTGGCGCAATATCCATGCGGGCTTCCACTTTGAGGCCGTTTTTCAAGACCTGCATCGCTTTGTCAGTCAGCGCGATACCGTTAAATTCGTTGCGGCTCAACAGCCCCTGCTGTTGAAACTGATTGGCTAAATGCTGCCACTGGTTTTTGCTGTACTCTTGCCCAATGCCATAGGTCGACAGTTGGTCATGCTGATTTTGCAAGACTTTCTGTTGGCGGCTGCCGAGTAACACATCGATGACATAACCTGCGCCAAAACGTTGTCCGGTGCGATAGACGCAAGACAAGAACTTTTGGGCAGCAACGGTGACGTCTTCCTTTGGTTTTGTGCCAGTGCAGTTGTCGCACTGACCACAGTTATCAGGCTCATAGACTTCGCCGAGGTAGTCCAATAAAGGTTTGCGGCGACAGTCGCTGCTTTCTGCAAAGCGCAGCAATTGTCTTAGCTGGGTTTCGGCAACCTCTTGCTCATGCGGGTTGGTTTTCTGACTGATGAAGTGGCGCTGCTTGGCGCTGTCACTGTAGCTGAATAGCAGCACGCAGGTAGCAGGTAGTCCATCGCGGCCAGCCCGCCCAACCTGTTGATAGTAACTTTCGATGTTTTTGGGTAAGTCGTGGTGAATGACCCAGCGAATATCTGGCTTGTTGATGCCCATCCCAAAGGCCACAGTCGCCACCATGATCTGTACATCGTCGCGAATAAAACGCTCTTGATTGCTGCGGCGAACATCGTCAGTCAGCCCAGCGTGATAGGGCAGGGCTGCATAGCCTTGGTCTTGTAAGGCCTCGGCTAAATTATCGACTTGGGCGCGGGAGAAGCAGTAAATAATGCCCGCCTGATTTTTGTGCTGGGCTAAAAACTGTGTCACTTGCCGCGTTGGTGATTGTTTCGGCTGTACGTCCAACATCAGGTTCGGACGGTCAAAGCTGGCAACGAAGGTTGCACCTTGGCTAAATCCAAGTTGGGCTTGAATGTCTTCGCGCACACGCGGCGTGGCTGTTGCGGTAAGAGCAATACAGACCGCATCTGGGAAGCGTTGCCGGACTTCCACCAGTCGACGGTACTCAGGCCGAAAATCGTGTCCCCAGCTAGAGATACAGTGGGCTTCATCAATAGCGAGACAGCTTACGGTTTGTTGGCTAAGCAAGGTCAGAATGCGTTCAGTAAACAGCGTTTCTGGCGCCAGGTAGAGCATATCCAACTCGTTACGCACGACCTGACCGACAATTGCGTCGTAGTCGTCGCGCATCACCATACTGTTGAGCGTGGCCGCTTTTACGCCTTGGGCGTGGAGCTGACGCACTTGATCTTGCATTAGCGCGATGAGCGGTGAAACCACCACGGTGAGGCCATCAAACAAAAGCGCGGGAACTTGGTAACACAATGACTTCCCGCCACCCGTAGGCATGATGACCAAGGTATCTCGCTTTTCAATGACGTTTTGAATGACTGGCGCTTGTAATGAGCGAAATTCGCTGTAGCCAAAAACAGAGCTAAGAACAGATTGTGGTGTG
Organism: Anaerolineales bacterium; assembly: GCA_020630225.1. Taxonomy (GTDB): domain Bacteria; phylum Chloroflexota; class Anaerolineae; order Anaerolineales; family UBA6668; genus JAHDIM01. The sequence goes on from JAHDBS010000188.1 coordinate 5,760, forward strand.
GACATTAGGATGGATCAATCGCTAACTTGCGTGATAAATGTTGACCTTTCGCATAATTCGTGTGCAATTTGCTATGTCAATATAGAAATTATGGTTGCACCTTATTGCACGGAAGATGTTGGCGAATTTCGTAATAGCACCAATTCTATAACGCACTTATAACGGCTAAGGCAACAAAATTAATTGGTCCCAAGTGGTTGGATTGTTATTGTCACGCTGTTTGCGGGTAGAGACCAATGTTTGCGCCGCAACGCCATCTACAATGTCGTTATCAAACAATGAAAGTGCAAACCCAAGCGTGGCATTAGGCTGCGGATATCCACGCAAGATTTCCCACGGTACTGCAATTTCAGCTAAGTAACCGCTGCCAGTTGGCTTGAATGCCAGTTGGATGCGGGTATCCAGTCGTGCTTCTACTGCGGGTAGGCGGATGTACCCTTCAGCGAGTGGCGATGCGGTACTGAGGTTCCCCGGTGAGAGCCCAATTTGGAAATCATCACCATTGCTGGCGGTACTACCTAGGTCTCCATTCAAATCGCGATCTAGCAAGAGTTCAATGGTGTCACCTAGGAACATGTCTGGCCCGCTGGCATGCTGGGCCCAGACGTCATCTTGCACTGACAATGCGAGATACAGGTAGGTGTCATCGTACGCTGCTCCCCATTGTGCGCTGCTGTCGGCAGCACCGTTCCATTGTTCGCTACTGTTGACCAGCTTCGCAAGTGCGTATGGTAATCCATTCCAGTCAGAGAATTCTGCATCGATTGCAATTGGTTGTTCGACGCGCGTTGCGCTAAATTGCGTTGGACCCTCAGTTGGAACTGGTGACGGTGTTGTGGGTATTTCAGTTTCAGCAGGTGCGGTTTGCAACGCCACTACAGTCAGGTCGATGGTTGGTTCAGGAACAGGCGTTACCGTTGCTGTTGGAATGGGCAGCGAGAATGTGATGGGGTGTAAGCACGGTTGATACCGATTTCCGACAACGATTTCAAAGTCAACGTCGGTGCGTTCTCCATAAGCTAGGGCAACTTGTTCTGTCCCTAAGCTAAAGACGCGTTTTAGGCGGGTGATCTCGCTGCCGGTTGCATTCTCGTTATAGATCCGTAATTCCGAGTCAGTCTGATATTCAACAGGTGCATCGTTTACAGATGGTACAAATTCGAACCAAGTGAGGTTGTCAATTGCGAGGGGTACGGTGTCGTTTCGTCCGGATGCATTGCTAATGAGTACGGTCGGTAACAAAACTTCTTCTTGCTGCACTGCTTGGGGCGGGTTGAAGGCAGCATCTAACACTTGACGTACGGCAAATGGATCTGGCAATAGGACCGATGCTCCTTCAGGTGTGCGCCAACTGCGCGTTTGGGCTGGCCCAATAAATTGGCTCCGAATTTGGTACTGTCCAAGATTTGTTGCTAACGGCAAAAAACTTAGCGCAGTTGTAATGCCAACATCCGTTGTGACGTTGTTACTCCACTCTGCGTAGAGTTGTGGGGCGCGGCGTAGACCGTCTAAGCTAAGCGCTTTGTCATACATTGCGCGGAGCACTTGTTGCTGACGACGCGAGCGGTCAAAGTCACTTGTGGTTTTGCGAGAGCGCGCATACCAAAGGGCAAGATCGCCATCCATGTTGACCATGCCGCCAGGTAATGTGTACTGCTCCCAATTGTCAGCATTTTGTGGATCAAGTTCAGGGCTGATGAGCCGCCAATCGCGAATTGGGCAGCTGACAGGCACTGTGACACCGTCGAGGGTATCAACCGTGCGTTTGAAGCCGCCAAAGTCGATCTGTACATGGTAGTCAATGGGAATGCCAAGGTTATACAGAATGGTTTGCTTGAGCAGCTCAATGCCTCCAGCCGGATAATTTCCCTGTCCCCAAACAGCAGCTGTGTTGATGCGATTCATCCGCCATGTTGGGATGTAGACGTATAGGTCGCGCGGGATGCTGATCATCGTCACCGTTTTGGTGTCTGTATCTATGGAGGCCACAATCATCACATCGGTGCGGAAACTCGATGCATTTAGCGACGTATCGCGCCCAAGCAGCAGAATGTTTGTGACATTACGGCCTAATTGATAGGGCGTAACGGCGGCTGGAATTTCAGTTGGCGGAACATACCCTGCACCCGGATCAGCAAGATCTAAGGTAGCTCGTGGCGGCGGTGGCACAAAGGTGCCATCTTCTGGTGGCGTGTAAGGCGTAATGTCTGGTGCGGTTTCAAGTTGCGCCCGTGGCGTCGTAGACCGAATGGGGGCGTTGATATCTGGTGTAGCACTTGGTGCAGGTGTAGTCGCAATGCGCGTGATGACGCCATCAGTGCTAGGTGTTGGCGTGTCGCGAACAACCTGCTCTACAACAGCAATGACTTGGGTCGGTAAGACCTCTTCTAATGGATGTGGAATACCAGTCCAGCGGACTGCGAATAGTAGTAACCAAAGTCCAATCAGGCCAATGTAGCCCAGCCAATGTCGATTTTCTCGCATGAAATTCCCCAGTTGCGTCTAATGTAACACGATATGGAGAAGTGTAATTGGGTGAGTTCCGTGCGGGTTTACGGGGAGGTTACGGTTGGGTTACTGGTCGCAAAAGAGTATTCAGGTAGAGGCGTGCCCA
>JAHDBS010000189.1 GCA_020630225.1 Anaerolineales bacterium
ACCATAGTGACCAGCTTTTAGGACAGCTACCCACGTTTGGCATGCCTGCCTGTCAACTAGAGGCACTATTACGCGCAGCGCACCCAGAATTACCAGTGACCAAAGGGTTAGTCTCCGATGACAACGCCGCACAATATTGGGATGCAATTAACGCATTGGGATGCAAAGCCACCCCACCACACTTGGGGAGCTTCTTACTGGAAGAATGGTAATTGCTCAGCAGCACATAAAAGTTGAACTCTAACTATTCAAAATCTATGCTGAGTAAACACCAAGAATGAAGGTTGAATGTCTTTTCACACATAGACCATTGACCACACTGTGTCGAACATTGATAATCAACGTATGCGTATTCGACTAGATTCAATCGGCTGTCGGCTGAACATTAGTGAAATTGAAAGAATGGGTCGCGACTTCGTCCGATCTGGTCACCGTTTGGTGGGGCCAGGTGACGTCGCAGACCTGTACGTTTTCAATTCTTGTGCAGTAACTGGTAACGCGGCGAAACGATCGCGGCAAATCATTCGTCAGATGCGCAAAGCGAATCCAGAGGCTGTTGTTGTGGCGACTGGCTGCTATACAGAGCTTGAACCGGGCAAAGTCGAAGAAATTGGTGTCAACCTAATTGTGCCAAACGAGCAAAAAGATGTGTTGCCACAATTGCTCGCGGATCACGGTTTACTCAAAGACGCTGATCCTATTCCAGACACAGATGCAGACGCCTTCACCATGCAGGACTCTGCTAACCACACGCGGGCATTTGTCAAAGTCCAAGACGGTTGTAAAAACAAATGCACCTTTTGCATTGTGACCGTAGCCCGTGGCGCAAGTCGGAGCCGCAGCATTGAAGACGTAGTTGCGGAAGTTAAAGAGCTTGTTTCACTTGGTTATAAAGAGGCCGTCATTAGTGGCGTACACCTTGGCTCTTACGGTCAAGACTATGGCGACCCACGCGGACTGATCAAGCTAGTCAATGCCATTCTGGACGAAACTGACTTAGAACGACTACGGATGTCATCGCTAGAACCGTGGGATCTAGAACCAGACTTCTTTGAACTTTGGCAAAATCCACGTTTGCTACCGCACTTGCATCTCCCGCTCCAAAGCGGAAATGATGCCACCTTGCGCCGCATGGCTCGCAAAACATCGCAAGAGAGCTTCCGGGCGTTAGTTCACGCTGCTCGCGCCGCAATCCCAAACGTCGGCATTAGCACAGATGTGATTGTTGGCTTCCCCGGCGAAACGGATGAAGAATTTGAAGATTCAATTGCGTTTATTGAAGAAATGAACTTCTCTAAGCTGCACATTTTCCGTTACTCACGCCGAGAAGGGACAGCTGCAGCCAACATGCCCAATCAAGTTGATGGCAATCGGATGAAAGACCGCAGCCAACGCATGCATGAACTAGGCGCGAAAATGGAAGCGGATTTCAACCGACAATTCGTTGGCCAAACACTGCCAGTGCTCTGGCATCATAAAGAAGAATTCGGCTTTGGGTACCGCTGGAGTGGTCTAACGGACAACTATATTCGCGTTGTAACAGACACTATGTCATCCGTTGACCTGCATAATCAAGTGTTAGACACAGAAATCTTGGAACTCATGCCCGGTGGATTACTCGGGCAAACGGAACACTCAAACACGCTCCTAATTGTCGAGACTGCTTAGCTCTGGAACTTCCGTTTCCAAATTGCGAATACGCGGGTTGAGGTACGCCAATATGGACGTTACCAATAAACAGCAGCCGGTCAAAATTAGAAAGAGACCTGCCCCGCGACCATCACCCACGCCTAGTAAATCACCAATCCAGCCCATACCTAAGCGTCCAGTTGATTGCATTGCAGGCTCTAAAACACGATCAATCATCGGCCCCGCAATAAGAAAACTAAATGGCATCAGAATGCGTGTAATCATGCCGCTAAAAGCAAAGGTGCGTCCTTGAACATCTTCGGGAATGCGCGTTTGTTGAATAGATTGTGACAGCGCCGCCGCAATGGGGATCATCAATACACCTAAAGCAAAGCCTAAAGCAATCACCCAAATCCTAGCGACAGAGCCCGAAAGAATTTGCCCCAGTCCCAAAATGCAGAGCGCAATCAGAATAACACGCAACTTATTAGTTTTTGGACCACCCCAAACGCTTACGCCAATGCTGCCAATCAGTAACCCAAGTCCAATTGCCATTTGTACAATCCCAAGATCTTGTGCATCACCCAACGTCAATACTAGCGGACCAATTACTGATGCACCCGCATTTGCAAAGAAATTTACAAATGCAAAGATCACAATTAGATAAAACAACCCTGGGAATTTACGTAAATAACGGTAGCCAAACGTCATTTGTTGCCATGCGTTATTTGCTTCTGCGCCTGGATCAGTAGTACGCGTAACCTGTGGAAAGCGCACGACAAAAAGCGTCGCCACCGCAAATACAAAGGTCGCTAAGTCTACAAAAATGACGCCTCGCAACCCAATAAACACATATAAAAGCCCCGCAAGAATAGGCGTTGCAATGCTTGCAATGGCTTGCGACATCTGGCCTAACCCAGCTGCACGCGTGAGTTCTTCTTTTGGAACCACTTGCGTGATGGCCGCTGACCAAGCAGGTTCTTGAAAAGCGCGCGTGGCAGAAGCCAGAGCAGTGATCACCCACACATGCCAAACTTCCAAACTGCCTGTAGTGAGCAAAAGTAAGCCGAAGATCGTAAATATCGCCGCAACCGTGTCAGCAATGATCATGATATTGCGCCGGTTATAACGATCAACTAACGTGCCAGCATAAGTTGCTAGCAAGACATAGGGTAAGTGATCAAAAAAGCCAGTGAGAATAAATGGCGTCGCAGATTGTGTCTGTTCAAAAATCCAGACTGCAATTGCGAACCCTGTTAGCCCACTTCCCAGCGTGGACACAAGTTGCCCAAACCAAACAATATAAAACGTCCGCATAGATTTTGTTGTCGAAGCTGTCTCAGTTTGCATCACAAATCATCTCCCCTGTTATGACTCAATACATTGCTAGAATTGCACTATGAAATACTTTTGGATCGCTTGCTTGGTAAGTACGTTATTTCTCCTAAGCGCCTGCAACAGCCAACAATCTATTACTGTTGAAATTGCTGGTGAAGACATCTTTTTCGATGTAATTGATATTGAAGCAACTGCGGGACAGCCCATCACTATACTCTTTGAAAATAAGGGCACCTTGGAACACAACCTAGTATTCCCCGCCTTTGAAGTACAAACAGATATCCTGCAAGCTGGTGAAAACACCAGTTTCACCTTTACTGCATCGGAACCTGGTGAATATATTTACATTTGTTCAGTACCAGGACATGAAACACTGATGCACGGCAAACTGATTGTCAGTGAATAAAAAACCACAAAGTAAAAACTCGCAGAAGATTTCTATCGTCTATCAACTAACCATGTACTGAGATGCTTGAGAGCTTACTTGCTCACAGTCTCTCGTCAGGCAAAAACACTGATGCAAGCGCATAGCGTTTACGCTCTGCATTGGGTTGGTTCGCCATAAGGTCCGTAATAAGGTCTGATAGTTTCTCTTCAAATGCTTTACGCTCTACATCTGACAAATACACATTTGTACGGGCGTATTGCACATTTTTGACATCCCTGTCTGCATTTTTCTCCATAGACCTTGTGAAGGTATGAATAAGACTTGCTGCAAACATAGAGAACATTTCAACGTGTTGCTCAGACGACAACCCGGCAACATCCTCATGCGTGAGTTGCACTCGCTCTACAACTAGCGCGTAAGTGCGTTCGACTGCTCCATTGACCACGTTTTCTTCTACAACATAAAAAACACCACCATCCAGCAAGCGCTTAATCTGGCGATACAGAGTTGCTTGCGGAATATCTGGTAATGCTGCTGCTAGTTCGCGCGTCGTTAGTTGGCGCTCACTGAGTTCTGTGACCAAGCGCATCCGAATGGGATGCATCATCAGTTTGACTTTATCGTTCATAAACACCCGTTATCAAAAGTGATAACGCTATACTATTATCATTTTTGATAACAGTCAAGAACAAAACACTATCTGTGTCCTCAAATTCTTTCCTAGGGCTGAGGACAATAGCAAACAATGCCTAAAACTTTGTTACCCAAGTCAAATTGCAGCCGATCAAGTGTAAAATGTGACTTGTGCCCCGCTATTACCATCTTTGTTGATAGGCGCAATAACATATTGCAAATTGTGTAACCATACGGTGGAGGAGATATGCCCGTAAAAAAAGTATCCAAAGTGTCTGCTGCAGACAATAGTATTGAATCAATCATTCCTGCAGTGGTTCAAGTCGTCGCATTGAAAAAAGCGATGTGGGGCAATGTTGCACCTGCTTGGACTGGGTCAGGCACCATTGTGCATCCGAAAGGAATCATCCTAACGAACTGCCACGTTGCAAACCCACGCGCAATGGGTATGCCCTCCCCGCCAGCAGATCAGCTTGCGATTGCTATTACGGGTCGCTCCGATGAGCCACCAGCGTTGACTTACATTGCCGAAATTGTGGCGCAAGATCCACAGCTAGACTTGGCAGTGTTGAAAATTGTTGGGGCGCTAAACAAAGGTGCCGACCGTAACCTCAATCTGCCTTACATTCCACTTGGCGACTCAGACGATTTACAACTTGGTGACGAGTTAGACATCTTCGGATTTCCGGGGATTGGTGGGGAAACCATGACCTTTACCCACGGTAGCGTCTCTGGATTTACCTCTGAACGCACCGTTAGTGAACGTCGTGCTTGGATCAAAACAGATGCCACAATTGCTGGCGGGAACAGTGGCGGGACGGCTGTCAACGCTCATGGTCAGTTAGTCGGTATTCCGACGCAAGCAGCAGCAGGGGCAGGAATCACGCCAGTTGATGCACGTCCAGTCGTCGATACCAATCGTGATGGTCGCGTCGATCAACGTGATACACCAATGACCATTGGTGGGTTTATCAATGGGCTTCGTCCAGTCAACTTAGCCAAACCATTGTTAGAAAAAATCGGCATGGATACGCGTACCACCGCGCCTAGAGGATTCCGCAAAGGTAGCGTAGGCGGCAAAAAAGGCACAATCAAGAAAATTTCTGGTAAGTCAGGTGGTAGCAAATCTGCAACCCAAAGCGCGTCAGCGCCGACACCCGCCGCCCCAGCACCAGCCCCTCAAAAGTCATCTCGTCGACCAGGCACAATGCCAAGCTTGCGCGGCGCAGCGCAAGGCGCTACTGGTAGCCGGCGCACCGTAAAGCGTGAACCTGTCTTTTCACAACTCACCTTTGCGACACGCGTCACGCGTGATGGACGTCCTATCAATGCTAGTAACCGCTTACCAAGCGGCGGGAAACGCTTTTTTGCTAGCTTCAATTTTGAAAACATGCGCAAGGGAACACCTTGGCGACAAGTTTGGGCCATCAATGGCGAAACCGTATTAGATCAACCTGCAAAATGGGAAGACGGCGGGAGCGGATTGAAAACAATTGCATTTGGCGGCAACAGCACATTGCCAGACGGGGAATATCACCTCATTTTGACCGTCCGCAATGAAATCGTGGCCGAAGGCAAACTCTACAAAGGTCGCAAGCAAGACGACAATGACACTGAAGTCTCCGGCGTGATTGGCGATGAACGCACAGGACGTGGCATTGCTGGCGTGCAAGTATTAGCACTCAAACCTAACGTGAGTGTCCGCCAATTTATGCAGCGTCAAGATCAAAGCCTAATCTTTACCGCAGCCCAAACCGACCGTGGTGGCAAATTCACGTTCCCACAACAACTTCCGAAAGGCAACTCTTACTCACTCATCGTGATTGCTAAAGGCTATCAGGATATGGCCATTGAAGGGGCCCTCCGCATTGGCCCAATGGCACCTGAAAAAGCAGATCTCAACCCGCTAATGCTGCGACGCGGATAGTCTCAGCAACCCTAGCTTTACTTCTCAAAACGCGGTGCAATTGCATCGCGTTTTTTGTTTCCACTTTGGGGCAATCCAGCGTAAGATTCGGCTATGACTAACTTCACGCCAGATTGGATCAAACACGCCGTTATTTATCAGATTTTTCCTGACCGCTTCGCCAAAAGCGACCAAGTTGCCAAGCCTGCGGGCATTGTGCCGTGGGACGCTGCGCCAACGTACAACAATTACATGGGCGGCGACTTGCTAGGTGTAGTTGAAAAACTCGACTATCTGCAAGACTTGGGGGTCAACACGCTATATTTCAATCCGATCTTTCAGTCCGCCAGCAACCATGGGTATCACACGCACGATTATTATCAAGTTGACCCAATGCTTGGTGGCAATGCCGCGTTTGACGCGCTTGTTGAAGCCGCTCACGCACGCGATATGAAGATCATTCTGGATGGTGTATTCAATCATGCTAGCCGGGGCTTCTTTCAATTCAGTCATGTGCTTGAATGTGGAGCAGAGTCACCTTATGTCGACTGGTTTCACATTTATGACTATCCACTAAATGCCTATCAAGGCAAGCCAAACTACAGCTGCTGGTGGGATATTCCAGCCCTGCCAAAGTTCAACACAGACAACCCTGAAGTGCGCGCATTCATTTTTGATGTCGCACGCTACTGGATTGAGCGTGGCGCTGACGGTTGGCGGCTGGACGTACCTTACGAAATTGATGATGATTCCTTCTGGCAAGAATTCCGGCGCGTGGTGAAACAAGCCAATCCAAATGCTTGGATTACCGGCGAAATTGTGCGTGAAGCAGACCGCTGGTTACAAGGCGACCAGTTTGATGGAGTCACCAATTACCTGTTGACGGCCGCCTGCATGAACTTCTTCGCCGGCGACACCATTCATCCTGATGTGTATGCACGTGGTGACATCATGAGCCATAAGCCTGCTGAAGAAAACGCAGCCCAGTTTGCCGAACGCGTAGCTGACATGTTGACGCGCTATCCTGAAGCAGCGGTGAATGCCCAGCTCAATCCGTTAGATAGCCATGACATGCCCCGCTTCCTGACAATTGCAAATGGCGACCGTAGCGCCCTACAGCTTGCAACGGTCTTCCAGTTCTGCTTCCCTGGCGCGCCATGCGTTTACTATGGGTCAGAAATTGGCATTGATGGTGGCTATGATCCTGAATGCCGCAAGACTTTCCCTTGGGAAGATCAAGACACGTGGGACATTGTGCAGCATCAGCTTACAAAGGCATGCATTCAACTTCGCAGTACAAATCCAGCACTGCGCACAGGCACCTTAGACACCCTATACGCCCAGGAAAAAGTCTTTGTCATGCGTCGCACTTTAGAAGGGAACACTGTCATCATCGCCTTCAATGCAGGACGTGAGGCAGCGACAGTGTCAGATATAGAACTACCAACCAGTACACCAGCACTCTCAATTGGGGAAGCGCCAACACCGACAACCCTACCCGCACGTAGTGCCTCCGTTTGGGTTGTGCAGTAGCAGATTTAGCACGACGCATTGGTTGAAATTATGGCGAAACTACTTGTAATTGGTGGTGTATCAAATGATGTTTTGCATCTTGTTGATGGCAGCACGCATCATGTCGCTGGCGGCGCAGGACTATATGTAGCCCTGGCAGCCGCACGCGCTGGTGTAGACACAACCCTGCTGGCTTTACGCCCAGACCCAATGCCAGCAGAGCTAGAGAAGTTAGACCAACGCCTGACATGGATTGGCCCGAGTATTGCGAAGGCCGAAATGCCAAGCTTAGAAATTCGTCGCTTTGCAGGCGGACATGCAGAGCTTGTCAGAGCATACTGGGGCGGAGACTTGAAACTAAGTGTTGCGCATCTTGCGCTGCTAGACACTGACTTTGACGCAGCTTACGTCGCCCCACTCGCCTCAGATCTTGAACAAAAAGCGTTTTGTGATGCCCTCCGAAACCGAGGCATCGAAACCTTAGCTGGTGGCACCTATGCCCGCGCTTGTCAGCAATCCCCAGCAGGCGTATTGTCATTTATCAACCGGTGTGACGTGTTTTTCATGAATGACAATGAAGCAACCATCCTATATGACAGTTGGCAATCCCAGCAGCTTTCGTCTGAGCAAACAATTTTTGTCACCCGCGGTGCAACTGGCGCAACTATCCTAACTAAAACACCGCCGCAACATCTCCTCACCACGGCAGTTACAGAAGTTGATGCAACCGGCGCCGGAGACACCTTCGCGGGAACTGCGTTAGCAACATTACTGCAAGGTCAGCCAGCAAACGCTGCCGCTGAAGCAGGGATGCAAGCAGCAGGCTACGTCATCCAAGCGATTGGTGCACAATGGCATTGGGACATTGCATAACAGGTACAATTTCACTCCATGCAAAATTTACCGATATTGCGCTATTTGACACCTGCTGGCTTAGCTCTCATTTGGTGGGGCTATTTCG
>JAHDBS010000190.1 GCA_020630225.1 Anaerolineales bacterium
TGACTTAGGATCAGGTGCCGCAAGGCGTGTGGGTTCGAGTCCCACCTTCCTCACTAAAAATTGCGGTGGCTCTGTTGACATTTAGTTTTCTAAATTGTTACGAAGTTGCAGAGTTACGACGTTACATACGTACACCGTTACTTCGTAACCTCGCAACTCCGTAGCTCCTACGCGAAGCCCCCGCTCAAAAAATAAACAAAAATCAAAATCTGTGGGAGATCCCCAAATTGAATATTGAAACCACGATGGTCGAAACGCGTGTCGCGCAACTGGTTGTTACCGTTGATGATGAACGCGTCATGCAAGCCAAGCGCGCAGCCGCCCGTAAAATGGCGAAGCAAATAAATATCCCTGGCTTCCGTAAGGGCAAAATTCCTTATAGCGTATTAGTTCGCTATGTTTCTGAAGACGGCATTTTAGAAGCAGCACTAGATGACTTAGGTCAAGAGATCTATCGTGAAGCACTAGAAGCGGAAAATCTGGAGCCAGCAGCGCAAGGCGAATTTGAAAAATTCGAACGGGACCCACTAACCCTGACCTACAAAGTCCCACTTGTTCCTGAAGTGAACCTCGGTGACTACCGCGACATCCGCGTTGATTACACCCCAGAAGAAGTTGAAGACGGCGACATTGATGAAATGGTTGAAGCTGCGCAAGAACGCAATGCTGTAACCGAACCAATGGAGCGTGCTGCTGAACTTGGTGACATTGTTACCTTGACCTACCGCGGTGTCATGGTCGACGAAGACGACCCAGATGATGAAGACGAATGGTATAGCGAAGAAGACGCTGAAATCACGCTTGATGATGACAGCATTATTCCAATGCCTGGGTTCCATGACGAAGTCATTGGCATGAGCGTTGGCGAAACCCGCGAATTCACCATTGCCTTCCCTGAGGATTATCACAACAAGTCTTTGATCGGTGAAAAGATCAAGAACACTGTGACCATTAGTGAAGTCAAAGCCAAGGTCTTACCAGAACTTGATGATGATTTCGCACAAGAAGCCAGCAACGGCGAAGCAGAAACCATGGAAGCTTATCGCGAACAATTGCGCGAACAGCTCACCACCATGCGCACCCAAATGTACGACAACGAATACAGCCAACAAGTGCTGGACAAGATGGTCGAAGGTGCAACCATTGCTTACGCTGAAGTTTCAATGACGCAAGAAATTGACGCTGCAATGGATCGCCAAACGCAAGACGCTCGCTCACGCGGCCTGACACTGGAAGACTACTTGGTCATTCAAGGCAAGTCTGAAGAAGAAATGCGTGCTGAGTTGAAGCCAGAAGCTGAAGAAAACTTGAAGCGCGGCTCTGTCATGCAACAATTGGTCATCGAAGAAAAGATCACGATCGAAGATGGTGACATTGATGCTCAAATTGACCAAATGTTTTATGGTGGCGGCGGCAACATTGACGACGAAATGCGCCAAACCTTGCGCCAAGCTGTAATGTCAAGTCCAGACAGCATTATGCAAATCAGCAATCAAGCAATCACAACCAAGGCTGTCAATCGGATTGTAGCCATTGGTAAAGGTGAAGCACCTGATTTGGCCGAGTTAGAAACCGCTGAAGAAGCAGAAGCTGTTGCTGAAGACAGCGCAGATGCTGCTGAATAGGCGCTAACTAACTTACCGTCCTATAAATTGAAAACCGAGACCGTAATGGTCTCGGTTTTTTATTTAACTGCTATAATAGAACATACGTTTTCAACGTAATCCTTTACTACACTTTTTACCTGAATAAGGAGACTCTTATGCCTGCTTGGATTACCGTATACACCCCTACAGCTCCAGACCAAACTGTTCAAAATAAAGTTTGGCAATACTTGAGCGCTTGTGATTGGTGGACAATTGCTGAGGATTTTGACATTTTCGAGCAAGATGTAATTGACGCTGCTTCCAATCAACTAGCAATTGCCCCAAATCCCAAAGGATTTGAAATTCGATACCAATCACCTGAAAAACGCCAACTGCTAGCACACATCTGGACTACACCTGAGCGCGTTGAAGAAGAATTAGAAGAAGTAGCGGCTCCACGCCATTTGCAGCCGCAATTGCGCCAAACAAAGGCCGTTATTGCCATTGAACTTGGATGGTCCCAACTAGACGATATGGGCATCGTCATTGCCTTTCAAGCCGCTCGCGCTCTTGCCGAAATCTGCAACGGCATCATCAAAGATGAGAATGATGAATGGATGCATATCAAAAACGGCTTTATCACGGCAGCCTAATCTTGAGGCCAGCCATTTCTATAGAAATCGTATATAGTTTTCTAACAGTATTGCGTTAACCTAAATACATTGTTGCAATAACGCTAGAAATTTATTTGACTCGCTGTGATGTAATTACAAACACCACTCAAAGTGCTTTGACGGCGCTTTTATTTCAAAGCAGTGCTACAAGCACTTTGAGTGGTTGAATTCAACTCACAAAGCCGAGTTACAAAAGGAACATACATGGACGTTACAAACTTAGTCCCAATGGTGGTTGAAAATACCGGTCGGGGCGAACGCGCATATGACATTTACTCTCTGTTGCTCAAAGAACGCATCATTTTCTTGGGTACCGGCATTAATGACCAAGTCGCCAACCTGATTGTGGCGCAACTGCTTTACTTAGATCAGGCAGATCCTGAAGCACCAATTCAGATGTACATCAACTCACCAGGCGGTGTTATTTATGCAGGGTTGGCAATTTATGACACCATGCAAATGATTAGCGCCCCTGTTAGCACCCTAGCTGTTGGCGTGACGGCCTCTATGGGGACCGTCTTGCTTACCGCTGGTGAACCAGGCCAACGTTACGCATTGCCAAACGCAACTGTCCACTTGCATCAAGCTGGCGGTGGCGCCCAAGGCTACACCACAGACGTAGAAAACGTCCTGCGTGAACAACGTCGCCAACAAGACATGTTGTTTGACATCATTAGCCGCCACACCGGCCAAACAGTTGACCGCATTGCCAGCGATTTCAACCGTGACCGCTGGATGCCAGCTGCCGACGCTGTTGACTACGGCTTGGTCGACAAAGTGCTGACACCGTCTAACTTCGACGAAAATCGCATTCCAATTGGCAAAAAGAAAGGCTAGTCCTTACCAAAACCAAGACTGAAACGCGGGGGTCTGACGAATTATTGGTTCGTCCTAAGACCCCCGCTTTGTTTTTAACAAACTCTAACCAACTCATAACTAATTTGCTTGACGCTCGTCGGCATTATTGATTAACTTGAATCGTCTTATGGGTAAATTAACATCATCAACAACATCTCAACTACGGCACTGTTCTTTTTGCAACCGCGACGAACGCGCTGTCAAACAGCTCATCATTGCGCCAGAAAGCGCCTTCATCTGCGATGAGTGTGTAGCAGCCTGCCGTGACATTCTGGCCCAAGGCCACCCGCTAGAGATGTTCGTACGCCCAGAAGTCCCTGAGAAACGCGCGCTAACACCCAAGCAAATTACCCAGCATATGAATGATTGGGTCATTGGACAGAATAATGCCAAGCGCGTCCTGTCCGTAGCTGTCTATAACCATTACAAACGCATCAACAATCCATCTGCTGGCTATGTTGAGCTTGAAAAGAGCAATATCTTGCTCATTGGACCAACCGGCTGTGGCAAGACATTACTAGCCCAGACGTTAGCTCGCGTCTTGGATGTTCCTTTCTGCATTGCGGACGCCACCTCCATTACTCAAGCGGGCTACGTCGGAGAAGATGTTGAAAACATCCTGCTGCGCCTGATCCAAGCTGCGGACTATGACCTCAAACGCGCAGAACAAGGCATTATTTACATTGACGAAATTGATAAGATCGCCCGGAAAGGCGGTGACAGCCCCTCTCTCACACGTGACGTGTCTGGCGAAGGTGTCCAACAAGCGCTCCTGAAACTTATGGAAGGCACCGTTGCCAACGTACCACCGCAAGGCGGGCGTAAACATCCGCATCAGGACTTTTTACAGCTAGACACGCGCAATGTACTCTTCATCTGTGGCGGCACCTTTGCTGGACTAGAGGACGTCATTGCAAAACGCAGCGGTGCGCAGAAGTCACTCGGCTTCAGTATTTTTGGCGAAGCCCGTACAACTGATGCAGATTACAGCTCGCTGCTTGAAAATGTCATCCCAGAAGATCTTGTCCACTACGGCATGATCCCAGAATTCATGGGGCGCCTGCCAGTCATGACCAGCATTGCCCCGCTAGATGAAACGGCCCTTTGCCGCATTCTGACCGAGCCACGCAATGCGATTGTCAAACAGTTTGAGCATTTACTGTCTTACGATGGTGTCAACTTAGTCTTCACAGACGACGCCATTCAAACGGCGGCGCAAGAAGCATTACGCCGAGAAACCGGCGCCCGTGGCCTACGCGCGATTGTTGAAAACGTGCTTACAGACGTCATGTATGAAGTTCCCTCACGCTCAGATGTCAAACGCGTCATAGTCAACGCAGATGCGATTTTGCATCGCAGTCGCCCCATTCTCGAAAACGAGCACGGCCATGCCATTAGCTGGGGTGGAGAGCAACACCTCGAAGCCGCAGCATAAATACGTCATAGGTGGAATGCGATCAGAGCCTATGCATACTCCGCAAATAATTGGCAAGCCATCACCCATCGTTGATAATTAGCGCATGAAACAATATAAACAATTCCTCATCGACATGGATGGGGTTCTTTGGACAGGCAACACACCTTTGCCTGGCATGCAAGATTTTTTCGCTTACTTGCGCGCTACCGACACACCATTCGTTTTAGTCACTAACAACGCGTCCAAAACGCTAGACCAATATATGGAGAAGTTCGCCATGATGGGTGTCAAAGTACACCCGCATGAAGTTTTGTCTGCCGCAATGGGCGTCGGGCTTTACTTAGAACGCCATGCTGCTCCAAATTCAAAGGTCTATATGATTGGGGAAGATGGATTACGCGAATCACTTAATGAAGCTGGTCTAATTCTTGCAGACTCTAATGTGGACTATGTCACCGTTGGCTACACCCAACGTCTGACCTGGGAAATGATGGCGCAAGCCACGCTGCACATCAATGCAGGCGCAACCTTTATTGGCAGCAACCCTGATGTGAGCTTCCCAGAAGAACGCGGCTTAGTGCCAGGCAATGGAGCCACGCTGGCGGCCATTGCAGCCGCCACTGGCGTCGAACCGACAATCATTGGCAAGCCTGAACCTATCTTGTACCAACAAGCAGTGGAACGATTACCTTTTGACATGAGCCACACGTTGGCTATTGGTGACCGCATTGAAACGGACATCCTAGGCGCAGTTAATGCAAATATAGCTAGCCTATTGGTTATGACTGGGGTCACTAGCGAGGCGAAAGCGAAAAAGAGTACAATAAAACCAACGCACACCCTACCAGGGTTACCGGAATTACTCGACTTACTGAGTTAATACATCTGAAACAAGATTTTTTCGCGGTGTAGATGCAATTTTTCTAAGAACACCGCCCATCCTATTTACCTAACATGGTTGCTGCCCAAGCAAATCTTTCAACCACCCGCACGGCCATTTCGCAACAACGGCTGAACAAGGTCAACGCTGCCATTCGCCGCCGCCCACGTGATCCACGGATGTATGTGGCGCGCGCGAAAGTCTATCGTCAGATGGGCCTATTCCGCGACGCAATGGCCAACTACGCCAAAGCGCTAAAGCTCAATCCGAAGCATGTCCCGGCCTTAGTTGGACAAGCCGAGGTGTTGCGCTCACACGGTCGCTATGACACCGCCGAACGCCGTTTGCTTCGGGCTGCCCGTTCAGCTCCAAAGCGCCCTGAAATTCACACTGAATTTGGCTATTTGTACACCGACATGGGGCGCATTACGCGCGCCATGGAAGCTCACCAACAAGCGTTACAGCTCGACCCTAATCGGGCACAGGATTACTATTCTGTTGGCCGCTTGCTAATGCAGCAAAAGCAATATCGCCAAGCGATTGTCGAATTCAACAACGCCATCCGCCTGCAGCCTAATGTGCCCGAAAGCTATCGCATGCGAGCAGTTGCCCATTATCAGGCTGGTGATTTACAAAACTCACTCGCTGATAACAATCGTCTTGTCGAAATGATTCCATCAGAATCAATGGCATGGCACAACCGTGGCGTGGCAAATTTCGCACTTAAACGCTATGACGCTGCGCTTGCAGATTTCGAGCAAGCACTCACTTTGGCTCCGGACCAAACAGGGTCTTACCTATATCGTGGCAAGACGTACCTTGAGTTGGACAAACCGCAGTTAGCCTTAGCTGACCTTGACTTTGTCTCCAATGAGCAACGTGACAATGAAGACTTGTTGCGCTCTATGGGCAACATTCATTTGCGCTTGCAGAATTACGAAAAGCTGCTTGAAAATGAAGAACGGCTGCTTAACATCACCAATGATGATCCGCAGTCTTACTATCGCAAAGGGATGGCGCACCTCGGTCTCGATGATTACGACACCGCGCTCAATAACTTCACGCAGGCCATTTTGCTGCGCAGCGACTATGGCGATGCCTACGTTGGTCGTGCCCGCGTTCATCGGATGCGCGGCGACCGTCCACGCACGAAGAGCGATCTCGACACAGCCTTGAAACACGGCGTTCATGACCCCGTGACAATGTCTTGGCATGGTCTCATGGCAAAAGAAGATGGCGACCTCGAAACAGCACTCGACAGTTTCTCACGCGCACTAGAGGTGTCTCCGCACTCACCGGACCTGCACATCCATCGCGGTGA
Organism: Anaerolineales bacterium; assembly: GCA_020630225.1. Lineage (GTDB taxonomy): Bacteria > Chloroflexota > Anaerolineae > Anaerolineales > UBA6668 > JAHDIM01. The sequence goes on from JAHDBS010000190.1 coordinate 6,737, forward strand.
GACGGCCTTCCAGCTTGGCAACTTTGAAATGGCAACCAGCGATTTCGAACAAGCTTCACGCATGCGCCCCACCGACCCGCAGCTGTTGTTCAATCTTGGGAACGCATACCTTGAAATGGGTAAGTTTCACCGTTCAGTTGAAGCACTGACGCAATATATCAATTATGATGAAGACGACCCACAAGCCTACTTGGCACGCGCAATGTCTTACCTGAAACAAGGCGAATTTGAATTAGCCGAAGCAGACAGCAAACACGCCCAATCTTTGGCGGTTAATAACCCGAAGTGGCGGCGCATGGCAGCCGACATTCTGGCAAAGATCGAGCTGAAGAAGTAAGATCTACTAACAGGCAAGGTGACGCCGCGTCACGCGCTTGATAACAAGCAAATTACCTACGTTACAATTGACCCGCAGCCAATGCTGCGGGTTTTTCTTTGATGAATATTTTTGATCTTTCTTTTTCCGAACTTGAAGCCGCGCTGATTGAATTGGGTCAGCCCAAATACCGCGCAAAACAAATTTGGCAAAACTTATATGTCAACTTGGTGGGCAGTTTCGATGATATGACCAGCCTACCTAAGCGGCTGCGCGAAACCCTTGCCGAACGCTTCAAATTTGGCACCTTACAAGAGCTAATTAGTCTAAATTCCAGCGACAAAAGTACGACCAAGAACTTGTTCCAACTTCAAGACGGTCAGCAAATTGAAACCGTCCTGATGACTTACGACAAGCGGCGCACCGTTTGCTTCTCCACCCAGGCCGGCTGTGCCATGGGATGTGTTTTCTGCGCCACTGGCCAAATGGGATTTGAACGCAATCTCACAGTGGGTGAAATTGTGGAGCAAGTGCTGTGGTTTGCGCGCCAACTCAAAGCCAAAGAAGATCGTTTAACAAACTTAGTGGTTATGGGCATGGGTGAACCATTTCATAATTACGACAACACCATGGCGGCCTTAGACCGACTGATGGATGACAACGGCTACAACTTTGGTGCACGACGCATTACGCTCTCAACAGTTGGGCTTATTCCAGCAATAGAACGCTTTACTGCGGAAAACCGCCGTGTCAACTTAGCAGTGTCACTGCATGCCGCCACCGATGACCTCCGCACTGAGCTAGTTCCAATTAACAAGCGCTATCCAATTGCCGACCTCATTGCCTCCTGTCGCAATTACGTTGAGCAGAGCGGCCGACGCATCACGTTTGAATTGGCGCTCATTGCTAAGGAAAATGACACCCCAGACCAAGCCCATGCGCTGGGCAAACTCCTCAAAGGGCTACTTTGTCACGTCAATGTCATTCCTCTGAATCCAACCACCGACTACGCTGGCGAAAAATCTAACCGCGAACGGGTGGATGAATTCAAACGGACGCTCGAAAATTATGGCGTGTCATGCACTATTCGCATGCGCCGTGGGATCGACATCAACGCTGGATGTGGTCAATTACGTAAAACTGCCGAAATTCCAGTACTAAAACTTTAGTCATACCCGCGCTTCTTATTCTCTAGCTAGCACGCTGACCTTTACCTGACAAAAGTAATACCAAAATCATGCACACTCGGGATATTCGTGCTTGTTTTCAGTTTATTTTCGCTATATACTGGGAGTACCATT
>JAHDBS010000191.1 GCA_020630225.1 Anaerolineales bacterium
CCATCTGCGCGAGTGAGAGTGAAGATCAGATTGCTTTTACCAAAGACAGGGTCAGCGATGTAGCCGTCGGGGGTCTCTGTAAGTTTGACCGCAATCCAGTCTTCGCGACCAGATTGGGATGAGAGATTGAGCATTAGCTTAGCCGGAATTTGCGCTTTTAGCGGGGTGCTGGCTAAGCCGCTGAGTTTTTGGATGGTCGCAGTGACAAAAATGTTGGCAATCACTAAGGCGCTAACAGGGTTGCCGGGCAAGCCAATTACAGGTTTGCCATCGGCGACAGCCAGAATGGTGGGTTTGCCGGGACGCACGTTGACACCATGGACGAGAACGCCTGGTGCGCCAAGGTTATCAATGGTCTCAGCCGTTAGATCGCGCACGCTGACAGACGAGCCTGCGGTGAAAATGACCACATCGTTTTCGGCAAGGGCCTTGGTGGCTGCGTTACGAAAATCGTCAGGATTGTCTGGAATGATGGGGTAATTGTTAGCAATGCCACCGTGCTGTTCAACCAGCGCCCGAAGCGTATAGCTGTTGATGTCACGAACTTGGCCGGGGCCAATCATCTGTGAGGGCGGAATGACTTCATCGCCACTGGAGAGAATGCCAACGGTGGGGCGCTTGGTAACGGTGACAGTGGTCACGCCCATTGCCATCAGTCCACCGATTTCAGCCGGGCGAAGTGTGACGCCTGCCGCCAAGATTTGGGCATCTGCTTCCACATCTTCACCAGCTTTGAGCATGTTTTGCCCACTCGCTGCGGCCTTGAAGACTTCAATCTCATTACCGCTGGCTTGTTGGGTTTGTTCCACCATCACGACAGCATCGGCGTCTGCTGGCAGCATGCCGCCCGTATGAATGATGGCACACTCACCAACGCCGAGCGGAATTTCAGCTTGGGTGCCCATTTGCACTTCGCCAACGACTTTCAAGAACGCAGGCAGACCTTCGCTGGCCCCATGCGTGTCTTTAGCACGGACAGCGTAGCCATCGACAGTAGAGCGCGAGAAGCTTGGTAGGGCATGGGGGGCAACAATGTTAGTTGCGCTCACACGGCCCAAGCTTTGCTCAGTCGGGATGGTTTCGGTTTCTAATGAAGCTGAAAACGCCGCGAGAAAGGTTTCTAGCGCAGCTTGTGGTGGTAACAAAGACAGGAATTCACCCATGCGCAGAGTCTAACACTTTGAATCCACGAAGTCACACGAAGAGACACGAAGATTAGTGGGTTTTATGACGAAGTTTTGTTGCTAGACGCAGCATTGGGTGTTTCTCGCTCAGGCGCATTGCCCTCGAATTATTAGCAGCTTCCTTTGTGGCTCTTCGTGTTCTTCGTGGATTCCTCTCTCCTGATATATCAGTGATATACTAGCAAAATGCTTACGGTTGCTATCCAAGCTGGCGGACGTTCTAGCCGCATGGGAACAGACAAAGGTCTAGTCAAATTGGCTGGAAAACCGATGATTGAGCATGTTTTGCATAAAGTGCTACACCTAGGCGATGATCTGCTGATCACCACAAATAATGGTGTAAATTATGCTTATCTGAATGTGCGTTTGGTGGCAGATGCCGAACCAGGCGCAGGGGCGTTAGAAGGCCTTCTGACAGCGCTTCAAGCTGCAACAACAGCATACGTTTTAGTTGTTGCCTGCGATATGCCCTTTCTAAAAAAAGGATTGCTAACGCACCTGATTGCAGAACGTTCAGACTATGATGTTATCGTGCCGCGCTGGGAAGGACGTCTCCAACCGTTGCATGCCGTTTATCGCCGTGAGCCTTGTATCGCTGCGATCCAAACACAGCTTGCGGCCAATAACAAGCGCGTGATCAGCTTTTTTGACCACGTGCGAACACACATTGTTGATGAAAATAAAGTGGCGCAGTTTGATCCACAGGGTCAAAGTTTCCAGAATATCAATACGCCACAAGAATTGGAAAAAGCTAATGCTTTTTAGATAGAGGATAGAAGATAGGGGATAGACGTTGCGGAACATCTATCCTCTATCTTCTATCCCCTATCCATCTAAATTTATGACTGAACTCGACTTAACTCCACTCCAAACTTGGCTTGACGGTGTTTCTGACCAAGGCCGTCGCCAACTTTTGCCTGCATTGCATGAGGCCCAACGCTTATATGGCTGGTTGCCACGTGAAGTGCAATCTGTAATTAGCCGCGCATTACGCGTGCCAGAAGCAGATGTCCACGGTGTGATTGAGTTCTACACCATGTATTACAACGCGCCAACGGCGAAGAAAGTCATTCGCGTGTGTGAAGACAGCGCTTGCCGCATGCATGATGGTAAAGCTGTGATGGCTGCCATTGAAGATAAGTTAGGCTTGAAGCATGGGGAAACCAGTGCTGACGAAAGCGTGACCTATGAACACGTCCCATGTTTGGGAATGTGTGAGCACGGCCCATGCGCATTGATCGGTGAAAAACCAGCCGGTCGTTTGACTGTAGACGATGTTGATGCGTTCTTAGCAGAAGAACATCCAGAGCCTGTTGCAGACCCATACGGTGGGCCACGCCACATTTTGAAACGCGTTGGCGTTGTTGATCCAGAAAGCTTGGCTGATTATGAAGCCAACGGCGGTTACGCTGGCTTACGCAAAGCAGTCGCACTCGATCCAATGGCGTTGATTGAACAGATCGAAGACAGCGGCATTGTTGGCCGTGGTGGGGCGATGTTCCCCAGCGGTCGCAAGTGGCGTTTTACACGCGGCGCACCGGGCACCCCAAGTCAAAAGCACATTGTTGTCAACGCAGATGAAAGTGAACCAGGGACCTTCAAGGACCGTGGTCTGCTCGAAGAAGATCCATTTGCAGTGATTGAATCCACCACGATGGCGGGTTACGCTGTCGGTGCAGAAAACGGTTGGATCTTTATTCGTGGGGAATATCCACGGGCCTACAATCGTATTATGAATGCGGTTGAAAAAGCGCGGGAAGCTGGTTACCTTGGTAAAGACGTCCTCGGCGTTGAAGGCTTCAACTTCGACATTGAAGTCCGCTTAGGCGCTGGGGCTTACATCTGTGGTGAAGAAACAGCACTGTTTGAAGCGATTGAAGGCAAGCGCGGGTTCCCACGCATCAAACCACCATTCCCGACTACGCACGGCTTGTTCATGCAACCAACTGCGGTCAATAACGTCGAAACGCTCGTTGCAGCATTGGTTGCCTTTGACATGGGCGTCGACAATTGGAAGGCAATGGGGACTGAGAAGTCACCAGGAACCAAGCTGTTCTGCTTGAGCGGTAATCTTGAGAACCGTGGGGTCTATGAAGTGCCATTTGGCGCGACTGTCCGCGAAATGATCGAAATGGCTGGTGGTGTGCCGGGTGGCAAAGACATCAAAGGGATTTTGATGGGTGGTGCTGCCGGGGTCTTCATCGGTCCAGATAAGCTAGACATGCCGTTGACCTATGAAGCATCACGAGAAAATAATGTACCGCTTGGCTCTGGTGTCATTATGGTCTTTGATGAAGATCAGGACATTCGCAGCGCAATGTATGAACTTAGCCGCTTCTTTGCACATGAAAGCTGCGGTAAGTGCTTCCCATGTCAGTTAGGGTCGCAACGTCAAATGGAAGTGCTAGACAGCATTGCCAACAATGGCGGGCCAAAAGCTGGCGATAAAGACTTGTTGTTAGATATGGGGCACACCATGACGCACACCTCGCTTTGTGGCTTGGGGCAAACGGCAGCAAGCGCAGTTGTTAGCGCAATTGAAATCTGGCCGGAGTTAGTGGAATAGTCTAATAGCTAATCGGCTAATGGCTAATTACTCTGACTTGAACACATTAGCTATTAGCATTTAGCATATTAGTATGACACTCGACGGCGTCCAACCAATCAAATATATCGCTCTCACGCGTGGGTCTCAGACCGCTGTTGAGGGGCAAATTGTTGAAGAGGCGCTAGCGTGTGTCTCTGTCAATGGTAAAGAATTAGCGAGTTTTATGTGCTCGCCAAGCCAGCTAGATCAGTTGGCGCTCGGCTTTCTGTATAACGAAAATGTCATCGATTCAATGGATGATATTGCCGAGTTGCACATTTCAAAAAATAATTGTGTCGATGTGTGGCTGAACAAAGACTTCACGCCACCTGAGCGGCTGATTGTCACTGCCGGCTGCGGTGGGGGCGTAACCTTTGAGGATTTCTCAACGCGTTATGAACCGCTAGAAAGCAATCTGCAGGTGTCTGCCTCAGACCTTGCTGATCGCATGCAAGACATGCTGAAGGGCGCTGAGCGGTACCAAGCTGCGCGCGGTATTCACACCTCAGCCTTGGCAACCGCCGACGAAATTCTGCTACAAACGGAAGACATCGGACGGCACAACACCTTGGATCGCTTACGTGGTGCGGTGTTGCAGGCCAAAATCGATACAAAAAATCTAATCCTATTTAGCAGCGGGCGCATTAGCAGCGAAATGCTCAATAAAGCCCGTCAGTTCGAAGTGCCTATTGTGGTGTCGCGAACATCGCCGACGAGCCTCAGCGTGGGTCTCGCGCGTGAATTCAACATCACGATTGTGGCCTATTTGAGAGGTTCTCAGATGAGAGTATATACCCACGCTGATAGGATAGAGAGTTGAGATAGAGATAGAGATGACTTTCAAATTCGAACGCTTAGAAGTTTGGAAGCGATCTATAGAATTTTGCGACAGAATTTATTTGATAGCTGATGCGTTGCCGCAAAAGCATCAATTTTCAATAGGAGAGCAGTTACGCCGCGCTGCTCTAAGCATTCCGACGAACATTGCTGAAGGCACTGGGCGTGATGGAGTAAAAGAGGCAAAGTATTTTTTCCGAATTGCAAAAGGTTCGGTTTATGAGGTGATTAGTTTGTTGGTAATTGCTGGCAAGCGAGGTCACATTGCTAGAGAACAATATAAAGAGCTTTACGCTGAGGCAGATGAAATCTCGGCGATGTTAACGGGGCTTAGCAGATAGAAACTCTATCTCTATTTCCCAACTCTATCTCAATATGTCACACCAAGTTTCACTAACTATCGACGGTCAAGCCGTCACCGTTGATGCTGGAACCACAATTCTAGATGCAGCTGCATCCGTCGGAATTGATATTCCAGTGATCTGCTATCACCCACATCTGACTGCAAATGGCTTATGCCGCATTTGTTCTGTCGATGTCACCGGCTGGCGCACCCAAGCCGCGGCTTGTGTAACGCAGGTTGCGGAAGGCATGGAAGTCTTCGCGCAAACTGACTCTGTTCGCCGTGGACGCAAGACCTTGCTGGAAATGTTGGCTTCAACAGTCAATCTTGACGAAGCACCAGAAATTCTCGATATGATGAAAGAATACGGTGCTGACACGAGCCGCATTGACTCTGAAAAGAAACGCGACGTTCCCGTTTACGACGACAATCCGTTTTACTTGCGCGACTACAGCCAATGCATCAACTGCTGGCGCTGTGTGCAAGTCTGTGCCGATGATGCGCAATATACCTACGCACTGAACTTCAACGGCCGCGGCTTTGATACCACTATCGCCACCTTTATGAATGACGGCATGATGGACACGAGCTGTGTGTTCTGTGGTCAATGTGTTGGCGCATGCCCAACGGGCGCACTAAAGCCTAAACGCCAAGCGATGCTCGAAGACGGCGAAGATCCAGATTCGATCTTCCAAGCAACGCGGATGAAAAGACAGAAGAAATAATCAATACTCAATTATCAACAGTCAACGATCAACTGACCATTCGCAATGGCATTGATCATTGAAAATTGGCTGTTGACCATTGATAATTAGTCATCGTTTTCGGAGAAAACCCATGATTAAAGCCGATCGCTCTGTACGCACCACCTGCCCATATTGCGGTGTGGGGTGCCAGATGAAACTCAATATCAAAGACGACATGATCTTTTCTGTCGAGGCTCCTTTTGATGCAGCGCCGAACTACGGCATGCTGTGTGTAAAAGGCCGTTTCGGGACGGACTATGTCAAACATCCACGCCGTATCAAGACCCCTTTGATCCGCACCAACCGTGAAGCAGGGCGCTCTGCAAAGCCAGAATGGCGTGAAGCCACTTGGGATGAAGCGCTTGATTACGTTGCTGAGAACCTCGTCAAAGTGGTCAATAACCACGGCGGCGATGCGGTTGCCAGCTATGCCAGCGCAAAAGCAACCAACGAAGACAACTATCTCTTCCAAAAGTTCATGCGGGCCTTGGTTGGGACCAATAACGTTGATCACTGTGCTCGCTTGTGCCATGCCGGGTCTGTGACCGGGCTGCAGTTGTCCATTGGCTCTAGCGCGATGTCCAACTCCATTGCTGAAATGGAAAACTTGGAAGCATTCATCGTTACTGGCTCCAACACGACCGAAACGCACCCTGTGATTTCAAACTTCTTGAAACGTGCTGTGCGCAAGAACGGTGCAAAGCTGGTTGTCATCGATCCACGTCGTGTGGAAATGACCGACTTTGCAACCTTGTGGCTGCGCCAAAAGCCAGGCACTGACGTTGCTGTCTTCTCAGCAATGGCGCATGTCATGGTCAAAGAAAAACTCTTCAATCCAGAGTTTATTGGCGAACGTACCGAAGGCTTCAACGATTATGTTGAGTCACTGGAAGAAAAGACCCCTGAATGGGCAGAAGAAATTAGCGGCGTGCCTGCGGATGACATCCGCGAAGCTGCTCGCATTTATGCGCAAGCGAAGACCGCCAGCATCTACTGGGGCATGGGCATTAGCCAAAGCACCCACGGGACCGACAACACCTTGGCCTTGGTCAACATGGCGTTGATGACGGGTCACCTTGGCAAGCCAGGCACCGGGGTCAATCCGTTGCGTGGTCAAAACAACGTCCAAGGCTGTTCAGACAGCGGTGGGTTGCCAAACGTTTACACTGCTTACCAAGTGGTGAGCAAGCCAGAAGTGCAAGCTGCCTTCCAAGAACACTGGGGCACTGAACTGAGCCCAGCACCGGGGTTGACCGCAACTGAAATGGTTGACGGCGCAAGCGACGGCAGCATCAAAGCGATGTTCGTCATGGGTGAAAATCCAATGATGAGTGAGCCGAACCAAGTGCATACTCGCCACGGGATTGAAAACCTAGATTTCCTCGTCTGCCAAGATATTTTCATCAATGAAACGGGTGAAATGGCAGACGTCATCTTGCCAGCGACCAGTTTTGCTGAAAAAGACGGGACCTTTACCAACTCAGATCGCCGCATCCAACGGGTACGTAAGGCAGTTGAACCAGTGGGTAACTCACGCCCAGACTGGGACATTCTGGCTGACCTTGGTCGCCGCGTAGAAGCACTGTTGGGCAAGTCCCTCAACATGGGCTTTGACTATGCAGACCCAGAAGCGATTTGGGAAGAAATGCGCGCTGTAACGCCAGACTTCTTTGGTGTTACCTATGAACGCCTTGAACGTGAAGGTGGCGTCCACTGGCCATGCCCAGCTTTGGATCATCCTGGGACACCATACTTGTTTGCGAACACCTTCCCGCGTGGTAAAGGTAAGTTCCATGAAGTCGACTACGGCACCGACTCAGAACAACCAAACGATGAATATCCATTCAACTTGACCACTGGCCGCGTGCTTTATCACTGGTCAGGCAGCACGATGACGGGGAACTCACAGTTGGAAGAAATCTATCCAGAAGCTGTGATTGAACTCAATCCGTCCGATGCAGCGCGTTTGGATGTGAGCACCTCAGACTGGCTACAGGTCTCCTCACGCCGTGGCAGTGTCAAAGCCCGCGCATTGGTGACAGAGCGTAGCCCAGTTGGGACAGCCTTCTTGCCATTCCACTTCGCGGAAGCAGCGGCAAACTTGCTGACCATCAATACCGTAGATGCCCGGGCAAAGATCCCTGACTACAAGAACACTGCGGTCAAGATCGAGCACACCACGCCGCCTGAAGGCTGGGATGAAGGCTACGAAAAGGATCTAGAAGATCGCGGCGCGATCAAAGATCCGGTGATGGTGCATTAGGCTGACTGCTCACTAAGGGCACGAAGAGATACGAAGAAAAAGCGGACGTTGAATTTCAATGTCCGCTTTTTTGTTATCCTTTTATTTGGGGCAAATTCCAGAAAAGATCGAAGTATTTATTTTGCTTTGATATCTTGATTATTCTTTTCTATTTCTTCTGCCTATCTATCCACTTCAACGCTTCCCGCCGACTCAACGGCTCCAACTCGGTCTTTTTCACAAACGCCACAACCTTCTCCGGCGCAAACTTCGAATACTCCCGCAATGACCAGCCAATTGCCTTATTGATAAAGAACTCATTCGATCCCAAATTCTCACGAACTAAGCCGAATAACAGCACTTCATCCATTTCTGTTTTATAACGCAGTTGGTGCAGTAAGC
>JAHDBS010000192.1 GCA_020630225.1 Anaerolineales bacterium
GGGAAGGGTAATAGTAATTGTAGAATTATTAATTGGAAATGCATGATCTTCAGGAATTGCAATCCAGTCCAGAACATCTTTCGAACCATCTTGGCGCACAACCCCAGCTACAGTGTATTCCAATATATACGTTCGAATATTTCCACTATAGAGGCGAGGGAAATTCCAAACGATTTCATACTTCTCAGCGTCCTCATGAACTTGATAGCTATAGTCTTTCTTCTCAGCGTTTTCATGAACGCCATAGCTATAGTCTTTCTCGCTAGCCCAATGCTCATAGCGTTTGTTGGGTTCATAAACCTTAAAGTCAGACATTCCATCCGTGTTCTGCTTTAGTCGATAAACATAACCTTCAGTAAAAGAGCCTGTTAGAAATCGTATTTGTTGTATCTCCTTAACATCCATTGTTCCGTCGGAATTTATGGTGAGTTCAACATCATGACGTTCCCAAACTAATGTCTTGTTTTGCGCTTTTACAGACTCCGCTAACACCACGATCAAAATCGTGGCAAAAAACAAAATAATGACTAGTCGAGACGTTTTACGCATGTATGGTTTATTGAAAACTAAAGGATTTGTACTGATTTCAGCCCATGCTACTTGATACCACTATATTTTGCAGGCTCTATACACAACCTTAGGAATCAAAAACGCCGCCATCGACATATACGATGGCGGCGTTTCAAAAGTTGCATTACTTACCAGGTCAGTCCGCTCGGTTTGAAAACCAGCGGTGAAATCTCATGGTGACCTGTCTTTTCTTCATAGCGATTGATGCGCCCGAAGAGTTGCTTGACTTTTTGCTCCACATTTTCGTAGTCGAGCATGTCACACATCCACGCAGTGTCATGCAAGTCGCCCTGCTCGGTTGGGACATTGCGCATCCGCTTGATGCCACGCATTAGCGCGCGGCGGCCTTCAATGCCAAGGTTCGCTAGCGCAATATCCAGCACATCTGTAATGTGTTCGCGGGGCCCATAAATACGAGCAGCAGCAGCAACTTCAGCAAACTTGTCATAACGTGGGATCAAGTCACCTGCCGGCATTGCAAAGAACTTAATCACGTCATACAACGCTTCTAACGCTTGAGCTGGGTAGTAATACAAGTACAAGCGTGCGCCTTCGAGGAAGAAATTGTAGTGCGCAGCTTCATCAGCAGAAATGGCTTTTGCGGCGTTCACTAATACTGGGTCAGCATCGTTCTCAAACCCTTCAATATCACTCTTACCAGCAGCGATCAGACCTGTGTTCAAGTAATTAACTTGGGTCGCTCGCTCCTGCACCACCGTGTAGAAAATCATGTGCATTGGGTTATCCCAAGGCAATTCATACTCTTTAGAACGCAGTTCGTACTTGTAGTTTTCAATCCACTCTGGGGTGCGGAAACGTGAGAATAACAATGCGTTTTCCCACATGTCTGAGTGCTTTTCCTCTTCAGAACCCCAGCGAATATGGAAGTGTGAACGTCCGTAACTCCGGCGAATAACCCGCAACAACTTAAACACGTAATCTGGCACGTATTGCTCAACAGCAAAGAACCCTTCCAAAATAGTGTTCAGTTTTTCAGAGTGATCCGTTCGCATATTCTTCCAATCAAAATCCGTATTTGGATTCCAATTACGCGTTTTTTGCGAACGGGAGACATACCAGCGGTACAGCCCTAAGAAAGACCGCTCTAGCAGGCGGTCCTTTTCTTCAATTGAGAGTAATCCAGGGCTGGTTGCTGAGCGATGTTCAGCGAGTTCCGACTGGAGTTCATTAAGCGACATTAGATTCCCTTCTATTTCATAAAACAAGAATGCCGGAAACGAGAACGCGCTCCCGGCATCGAATTGATATATTCAATTGCAGGAATCGGTTTCCTGCCGCTCTATTCTACCTTCAAATCTAAGTAAACTGGGTAAAGTCCTAAGCGTTCTCTAACCACCTTTTCAACGTCAACAGCATTAGAACCTGACGCGGCTTTTATGCTGACATCTGCTACGCGTCCAAGGCGCTTGTCGCCATATGCATTGACATCAAATGAAGCTATGCCATCCATTCCTTCAAGATCTTTTGTGAAGACATCAACAATTTGAGCAAAGTTGAGTTCTGGCTTGAAGATCTTCCCAACAGCTGTCAATGGAATTGCATCTAAGATGTAGATTTCCTTTGGCACTGCAGCCCGCTCACCAATGTTTTCTTCAGCAAACTTCATCAAGTCAGCAACCGTTGCAGTTTGATCTGGCTTTAGCTCAACATAACAGACAGGCAATTCACCAACGCGTGCGTCTGGACGCCCTACTGCCGCTGCAAGCGCGACTGCTGGATGCTCATGCATTGGTTCTTCAATCAACTTTGGATCAATATTGTGCCCGCCACGGATGATCAATTCTTTCTTACGGCCAGTGAGCCACAAGTAGTTATCTTCATCTAAACGGCCCATGTCGCCGGTGTTCAACCAGCGGTCACCGCCATCGCCTGCATCAAAGAATGCACCTTTGTTGTGGAAGTCATCTTTATAGCCGGGGAAAATATTCGGACCGCGTAGCGCGACGACACCAATTTCGTCTACTTCACACCAGCGCACAAACTCACCCTGCTCAACAACAGCTGTTTGCCATTCTTGATAAGGCAATCGCAACCCAACAGACCCAACTTTACTTTCGCCAAGCAACGGATTTACGGAGGCTACTGACGTTGATTCAGTCAACCCATAGCCTTCAAGAATCTTGATGCCAAATTTTTCACGGAACTGACGATCTAACTCAACCGGCAGTGGTGCTGCACCAGAGGTCGTCAATTCAATAAAACTGGTATCAATGCCATCGGTTGGAACATTCAGCAAGGAGGTGTAAAGCGTTGGGACGGCCGCAAACATATTGCAATCGTAGTGCCGCATAATTTTCCAGAAGTTTGGTACAACACCATCCCCACGGAAACCAGACGGGGTAGCAACGACCGTTCCAGCCCCATGGATCCAAGACCCTAGACCAATCGCGATTGCACCATAGTTATGGAAGAGTGGCAAACCAAGCAAGTTATGCCCTCGCTTTTGATTGTTTACCCCATTCCCGGCTAACCATGCATCAATCACTTGGTTTTCATGGTAGTGCATTGCCAACTTTGGTGTTCCGGTCGTCCCACCAGTGTGGAAGTATGCTGCTATATCTGTTGGTGAAATACTGCGCCCGCTGTCTAGACCACTGCGAGAATGTTTCGCTTTGGTCTTGTCAAAATCCAACACTTTAGCACGGATTGATTCTTTGCCTTGCTTGCGGGTCATGATTTTCACAACAAAACGCGCAATTCCAGACAAATATTGCCCCATATCCACGGTCAAAATTGTTTCTAGGGTTGGCACATCGTCGGCAATGGCAGCCACTTTTTCCCAAATATCAGTTTTGACAAATGGACCAATGGTAACCAACACTTTGGTATTTGCATGATTCATGATTTCAGCAATCACGCTACCATCTAACAATGGATTAATTGGGTTGGCTATCCCAGCAGCTTCACCACCATAAAGCGTGAAGTAGGTTTGTGGCAAGTTAGGCAGAATATAGCTAACAGTGTCGTCTTTACCGACACCTAGCGCATTTAGCATATTGGCTGTTTGAGTCACCTCAGCCAACATGTCTTTGAATGAAAAGTCTACTGACTTTTCATACTTAGTGCCTTCGGCCTGCATAAAAAAGCGCATTGCTTGGTCATTGCCATACTGCGCAGCACTCTGCTTAAACACGTCATAAGTAGTCGCAGGCAAATTGCGATCACTCAAAGGTGTTTTTTCAAATTCAATAATGTCCTGAAGTGTACTAAAGCCACCCATGAATTAGTTCCTCGCCTAGTATTTATTGTGTGATGATGAGATGCATATTGTGGGATATGCACACGACAAAAGAAGCGCAGTAAAGTTACTGCTTAGTTAGTAAATTTTATACTGACCGCCGGTCAGCGTCAAACTGGGTACTCAGACAAACTTTGAGGGACATGTGACTGCATCACTAACCAGCCCTTCTGTAACGCTTGTTCAATCGCCTCAAATGGACGCATGCCTTGGACCCAACGTTCCACAACAACAATGCCGTGACATGGTTGTTCAATAAATATTACCTTACGTTGATCATTTCCGCTTTGTAATGATGTTGCACTAGCAAAAGCTTTGCCAGTTGCTTCGGCCAAGATGTTAGTCCCGCAAGACACTGGATATGCATAATATGACTGATCCAAGACAACGCGTTCAACTCGGCTTGGATCAAAAGATGCAACACCGATGTGTCCGTGAAGTAACGAACGAATGCGCGGACGTTGACCACCAAGTGGATCTGTCTCTGTGCCTGACATTTCACAAATGCCGTACAGCTCCACAGCTTCAACAGAAGGGGCAATCTGCGGACGACCTTCAATGCCACGCACCAAGGCCCCCATTCGATCAGACTTAACACCAGCAATCAGCGTTGTATCGCTGCGTGTAATTGCGCGTTTATCTACAAATTTAGCGCTACCAGTTGCTGTCGTGACCAACCCGTCAATAGCAGCATCAAAGGTCGCGTAGCATCCTTCGCTATACTGAGCCGCAATCGCATCGCCCAAGCCTCTGAAACCCAGCAGCTTGACGACATCTACTGGATCTGTAAAAAAACCATAGTCCGTAAAAGTTTTGCCAGCCCTGACCAAATCATTTGGCGTTTCAGAGGTTTCCCAGTCAACTGCAGGCAAAAGTGCGTCAAGATATATGTGATCTTTTACATCCACAGTGTTGAGAAACGTCACAATGCGTCCCCCTATGTTGTGAATGAAGTCTTTTGCGCCATTACAAGGAATTGTGGCATAGGCTCCAGCAAGATCAACATGTAAGCCATAGTCTGGCCAATCCCCGTCACCAACTAAGCCCATGATGCGGATACTAATTGCTTGCCCTTGTAGCAGACGTGCCATGCCTACTAAGTCGTGCCTACGACGCTGCTGATGAATAACCTCAGATCCATTCCGCCCTAGCCCAGGGATCTCAACAGTATGAGCTTCTTCATAAGATAACTCACCTAGGGCATCAATATAGCGTTGCCGCTCTTCAAATTGTTCAGTTGTCAGATCAACAAAAGTAAGGACTTGTGGTCGATGCCCAAGTTGAAAACGTCGCTTGCCATTAAGCAATAACGCATCTGGGCGGTCGATAACTTCGTCTCCGCGCATTGTGGTGATGAATAGCTGAGTATTTTCATCAGGCTGCGTTTGCACAGTGTGACCATTGGTCTCAAACCACCTTTTCAGGTTGTGCATAACGCGTTCGAGGCGCGGATTCAAATTATTTTCAACAAAACAAATTGTGATCGGATCAACCCAATCGTGCAACTTTGTTTGTTGAATAGGCAATGCAAACGTTGTCATATAATATATTGCCTATACGCAATAAATTTCGGGTAAAAATAAGCAATCTATCAAAACTACAATACACTGCAGCTTGCTAGAAATTGCTCTCCTGTTCTAACCCACAGTCTCGCTTAGGGTTGCGATTCATAAAAAATCAGCAATGTACTCCCGTACTTTCGCCGATCTGTTTCTGTTAGTCTTTTTAGCTCAACTTGCGCATCTTCAACTGGATCAATCTGAACAATAACTTGCCCGTAGTCAGTTGCTAAGTTTTGCAAATTTGCATCAACCGCCTTTAGGGCATCAATCCAAAGCTGTTTATATTGCGGCGGTGCAATATAAATAATGTCAAACGCTTGTTTCTTCGCTTGACTAACATAACTCAACGCATCGGCTTGCAAGACTGTGGCACGGTCTGCAAGGCGTGTTGTTTTCAAGTTATCCTTGATTATTTTGATCGCGGATGGATGTAAATCCAAGAAAACGCAATGGTCAGCACCACGGCTCAAGGCCTCGATCCCAACACTACCAGTTCCCGCAAACATGTCTAGCAGACGCGCCTCCTTGATGTCCCACCCAATGATATTAAACAAAGATTCCTTAACACGATCCATAATCGGCCGTGTGGAATCTCCGGGTACTCTTTTGAGACGCAGTGCTTTTGCACTACCAGCAATAACGCGCATACGATGAAATAGAGATGTGCTGCTATACGCTAAGAACGTTTAGCGCACTGCCTCACAACTAATGATTTAAAACACAAGAGCTAATCTGACCCCGATTATAAACCAGTGCCAAATTAGCTCCCTTAGAATGTGCGTAGTTTTACTTAGCCGAGCAGACCAGGAATTTCTTCTGGGTGCTTTGCGACCTTTACACCAGCGGCTTCGAGTGCTGCGATTTTGTCAGCAGCAGTCCCTTCACCACCCTCCACAATCGCACCAGCATGGCCCATGCGCTTGCCCGGAGGAGCAGTTTGCCCTGCAATAAAGCCGACAACTGGCTTCGTCATGTTCGCTTTGATGTAAGCCGCAGCTTGTTCTTCTGCGTTCCCACCAATTTCACCAATCAACACCACCTTTTCGGTTTGAGGATCAGCTTCGAACATTTCCAAGACGTCAATAAAGTTCGTCCCATTGACCGGATCGCCACCAATCCCAACACAGGTAGATTGACCCTCACCAGCTTGTTGCAATGCGTGAATAACTTCGTAAGTCAATGTCCCTGACTTTGAAACAATCCCAACGCGACCTGGGCTAGCAATGTGGCCCGGAATAATGCCAACCTTAGATTCACCTGGGGTCAAAAGACCTGGGCAGTTTGGACCCAACAAGCGAGTTTCTTTAGTTGCCAAATACGCTTTCACGCGCATCATGTCAGAAATTGGCACACCTTCGGTGATACACACCACTAGGTCTACACCAGCATCAGCAGCTTCCATGATCGCATCTTCAACGAAACGCGCTGGAACGAAAATCAAAGAAGTGTTTGCGCCAGTAGCTTCAACCGCACGTTTGACAGTGTCAAACACAGGTACTTTGCCGTCAATGACCCAAGCGCCACCTTTACCTGGCGTTACACCTGCAACAACTTGCGTGCCGTACTCGGCCATTTGGGTTGCGTGGAACAGACCTTGTTTACCGGTAATGCCTTGGACAACAACTTTTGTGTCTTTGTTGATTAAAATACTCATCGTGATGTCCTCCTATGCGCCTGCGGCAGCAGCAACTGCTTTTTGCGCGGCTTCAGCAAGTGAGGTCGCGGTAATCATGTCTGCATCAGCCAATAATGCGCGGCCTTCTGCTTCATTGGTCCCAACCAAGCGCACCACCATTGGCACGTTGACTTCAACCAACTTCATTGCTTCCAAAATCCCGGTTGCAACGTCATCACAGCGGGTAATCCCGCCAAAGATGTTGATCAACAGCGCTTTCACTTTTGGATCGCTCAAAATGATCTTCATTGCAGCCGCAACTTTTTCTGGGCCAGCACCACCACCAATATCCAAGAAATTAGCTGGTGAGCCACCAAAGAAGTTCACGATATCCATCGTACCCATTGCCAAACCAGCCCCATTCACCATACAACCGATGTTGCCATCAAGTTGGATGTAAGCGAGATCTGCTTCACGGGCTTCTTTTTCGCTGTCTGCATCTTCGTCTGGGTCACGCATCGCTTCCAAATCTGGATGGCGATAAAGCGCGTTGTCATCCATGTCAATCTTGCCGTCAACAGCGAGTAAATTGCCGTCACCGTCAATAATCAATGGATTGATTTCAGCCAAGGTTGCATCGGTGCCTTTGTAAGTTGCATACAAGCCGTTTGCAATCTTGCCAAATTGACGCCAGAGTTCGCGTGGCAAATCGATGCCAGATGCGAGGTTGCGAATTTGGTAGCCGCGGAGGCCGAAAACAGGATCGATGTGTTCGCGGAGAATTTTGTCTGGATCAGTCGCAGCGACTTCTTCAATATCCACCCCACCGGCAGCAGAACAGATCATGACTGGCATGCCTGCAGCGCGGTCGTTGGTGATCCCCAAGTAAATTTCGTGTTCAATCACAGACGCTGGATCGATCAGGACTTTGCGCACTGGCAAGCCTTTGATGTCCATACCAAGAATTTGGCTGGCCAGCTGTTCTGCTTCAGCGGCATCGTTCGCGAGCTTAACCCCACCGGCCTTCCCGCGGCCACCAACAAGAACTTGTGATTTGACAACAACGCGACCACCGATTTTTTCAGCAATCGCTCGTGCTTGTTCCGGCGTTTCGGCGACATCGCCTTCCGGAATTGGCACGCCATTTTTCGCAAATAAGCGTTTAGATTGATATTCGTGTAATTTCATTTTTTATGCGGTTGTTTAGAATTTTTAGTGATTCCCACCATCAGTCATTATAGCATTGAGAGGTGTTGATTTTTTCAGTGGGATT
>JAHDBS010000193.1 GCA_020630225.1 Anaerolineales bacterium
GTCTGGGAAGCAGGCGCACTGAGCGTAGCAGAACGCGAAGCGCTCAATGGGCATAAAGGGGCCGTCTTATGGTTCACTGGGCTTTCTGGTTCAGGCAAGTCAACAGTTGCCAAGTTGCTTGAACGTAAGTTATACGAACGCAAAGTCCACACAATGTTCCTTGATGGCGACAATCTGCGCCATGGGCTCAATGGCGACTTAGGCTTTGCCCCAGAGGATCGCGCTGAGAATATCCGCCGCGTTTCAGAAGTTGCCGCGCTTGGGTATGCCCATGGCAGCGTTGTTCTGTGTAGTTTCATTTCGCCTTATCAACGCGACCGTGACTTTGCCCGCAGCATTGTGCCTGCTGGCCAGTTCCTCGAAATTTACGCTAAATGTGACCTTGAAGTGTTGAAACGCCGAGATCCTAAAGGTCTCTACGCCAAAGCACTCAGTGGTGAAATCAAAAATTTCACGGGGATTTCAGCGCCATATGAAGCGCCTAAAACTCCAGAGTTAGTGATTGAAACTGATGTCGCCACGCCAGAAGATTTGGTAACCCAAATTGTCCAAGAATTGGAACAGCGTGGAATCATTAAGTAGCAATTGCTACGTCTGTTATCACAAATGCAATCACCTAAAGTCGTTGTCTCTTCAGCTGGAGTCTTTCACGCCCATCAGCTTGCTCTAGCCGCTGAAGAAGGTAATCAGCTTCAAAGGTTTGTCTACTCTGCAATTGGCACCCGAACAGATGGCCTCAGCAGAAACGCGTTGAAATACCAATTCCCGTCAAGTGCAATTAGCTTTGTCAGTCAGTATTTCAAATCACCAGACTTATTGGCACAAGCATACCGCGTTGGTGACAGCACTCATGACCTGCTTGCGCAGCGCTATGTTGCTGAGGCAGACATTTTTCATTACTTCAACCATCAGGGATTAGCTTCAGCAAAACGAGCGAAGAAACTCGGCAAGATCTCAATCTGTGAGCGTTCAAGTGCCCACCCTAGCCATCAACAGCAAATGCTTGTTGAAGAATATGCACGTCACGGACTGACGTACCCAGCTGTCTATGACAAGCTAGTCGCCCGGCATGAAGCTGAATATGAGGTGTCCGACTATATTATGGTGTGCTCGAAGTATGTAGAGCGCAGTATGTTAGAAAATGGCACCCCGCCCGAAAAGCTTATCCGCACTACATTAGGGTTTGATCCAACTCGTTTTCAGCCGGGAAAGAAGACAGACAATGTCTTCCGCGTAATTGCCGCTGGCGCATTGTCGTTACGAAAAGGAACGCAATATCTATTAGAGGGATTTAAGCGTGCCAATATCCCAAATTCAGAATTGCTATTCGTGGGCAATCCGCAACCTGAGATTTTGCCAACCCTAGAAAAATACGCGGGGCTATTCAAACACGAGCGCTTT
The DNA here is from genome assembly GCA_020630225.1 of Anaerolineales bacterium. GTDB lineage: Bacteria > Chloroflexota > Anaerolineae > Anaerolineales > UBA6668 > JAHDIM01. The sequence continues at coordinate 1,402 of JAHDBS010000193.1, forward strand.
GTGCGCCACGAAAAGCTGCAAAGTTTTTATCATCAATCAGATGTGTTTGTACTGCCTTCCATTGATGAAGGGTTTGGCATGGTGATCTTAGAAGCGGCAGCTTGTCGTTTACCAGTCATCATTAGTGACAACGTAGGCGCTCCTTTTGAGCATGACCAGCACGGGCGAATAGTCCCAATTCGCGATCCGCAAGCCATTGCAGACGCATTAACATTGCTGTATGAAAATCCTAATTTACGACAGCAATATGCTGAGCAAGCCTATACTCACGCCCAACAGTTTACTTGGACACGGTACCGTCAAGAAATACGAGACGCCTACCAAAAAATTTGGCAAGCACAAAATAAAAAGCCGAGCATCAACTAAGATGCTCGGCTTTTTTGTTTCCTAGGTGTCGTTGCGGTCTCGTCAATTGACAAGATCTCCGCCATCTATGCGACTCGCGTCATCACCTGCTCCAGCGTCAACAGTGTCATTGTTGTCGCCATCATCTACGCGAACAACATCTCTGTCACCGTCATTATCATCGCCAATTTCATTGGTGTGGACAGTGTCTACATCTCCACCGCTATTACCGCCATCGTCATCAATTGTGTCGCTGCCATCCCCGCCAATTAGGGTGTCATTACCGCTGTTATTCGCCCCAAACCGGCTATCACCATACAGTTCGTCATCATCGTCATTGCCGGCGAGAGTGTCATTACCACTGTTGTTGGGGCCGTTAAAACTATCGCCATGGAGTAGGTCATCTCCATCACCACCGGTGAGGATGTCATCCCCACTGTTGTTGGTGCCAGTAAAACTGTCGCCATAGATGTGATCACTACCCTCTTCGCCATTGAGCGTATCATCGCCCGAATTGGTTATACCACTTTCACTGTCGCCATAGAGTATGTCACTATCGTCACCGCCGTTGAGCGTGTCATTGCCAGTGTTATTGGTTCCGTTTATGCTGTCACCACGCAAACTATCGGCATCATCGCCGCCATTAAGGATGTCATTGCCGCTATTATTTGCGCCATTACGGCTATCGCCTATTAAGGCGTCATTCCCAGCCCCACCATTGAGCGTATCGTTGCCACTGTTGTTCGTCCCAGTTTCGCTATCCCCATAGATAGTATCGGCGTCGTCACCACCATCAATGATGTCATTGCCAGTATTATCATCATCGGCAATGCTATCGCCATAAATGGTATCGTCGCCACCATAACCAAAGATAGTGTCATTGCCTTGCCCACCAACAATCGTGTTGTCGTTGTCATTCCCATGAATAATGTCATCACAGGCCGTGCCAGTGAAGTCATCGGCATTGATAATTGTGCCAGGGCCTACAAATGGCGACCCAACCAAAATGAAGACAGTGCCATGACAGCTGGGAACAGCCACTACAGTGGGGGCTGACTCTGTGGGCGCGCTACTTGGCTGTTCAGACTTGGTAGTCTGGGCAGGCTGCATAGCGGCTAAGAACCAAGGCGTAGAGCGGCAGATACCATTATTGGCGGCGTCATAAAAGACAGCGAATGCTTGTAGCAAATCGGCTTGCCCAGCTGGCGCTTGCTGTTGGCGCTGAGCAAGTTGATAGACAAACGACCCCATTTCTGCACCATGCGATTGGCCTTGAAATTCTGACACCTCACCATTTCGATGCTGTGGAATATTAAAGGACGCGCCAAAAGATGCCTGATCACTTCCGCTAGCTGGAGCGACATAGAGTGTTGCTTGTGCTGCACCATCGACATTACCTATCCACATAAATTGAAGCGGCGTGTGGTAATCGACCCATTGCGGATTGGTAGGATCAGTCCCAATTGGAAAACTAACGTCGCTGCAAATTGGAAATGTTAAGTACTGTGCAACATCTGTAGTGTTCGCTTTAACAGTTGTCGTTTGCAAACTTACAACCGCAGCTAACACCAGTCCAAGCCCAATCCATATCCAGCGCTTTACAAATTTACTCATTATCCTACCTATTCCCTGCACTTCTTTAGTATCTAACTAGCTCTAAAAAGATCTTGTGTATTCAATCATCTTGGTGATCTCTGTGTGGCCAGAAGTGTGCTTAATGGCTGCTGCCCAACTGTTGTCGTTCCTCACACTTAGCACTAACATTCCAAAAAACAATAAAGTCATACCAACCCAAAACAACGATACTAAACTATATATTTTCTAGTTAATAGTACTCAATCAGATCTGTTTCGTGAAGAAAAGTTTGCAATTCCAATTGACTTAGTACCGATCTATAACACACCTTGTATTTTGTACAAACACACTTAACCAAAAACAGCTCGAGAAGTGATTTTTCTCGAGCTGTTTGATATCAGTCGGCTGAACGTTTTGTCAGTTATCCAACGCTGGCAAACGCTGCATTGAGTGTTGCACTCGGGCGCATCGCGGCAGAGGCAAGCTCATCATTTGGCTGGAAGTAACCACCAACATCCATTGCTTGGCCTTGAACTGCGTTCAATTCTTCCACAATTTTGTCTTCATTAGCAGCTAACGTTTCTGCAAGCGGTGCAAACTTCGCTGCTAGCTCTGCGTTGTCAGTTTGTGCTGCCACAGCTTGCGCCCAGTACATACCCAAGTAAAAGTGGCTACCGCGGTTGTCTAATTCGTTGACCTTGCGGCTTGGTGACTTACGATTTAGCAAGTACTGCGTGGTTGCTTCGTCTAGAGCTGCGCCCAATACTTTTGCAGTAGCGTTGTCAAAGGTTTCTCCCAAGTGTTCCAAGGACACAGCAAGCGCCAAGAATTCACCGAGCGAATCCCAGCGCAAGTGATTTTCTGCTTCAAATTGCTGCACATGCTTAGGAGCAGATCCACCCGCACCGGTTTCAAACAGACCACCGCCACGCATTAGTGGCACAATCGAAAGCATCTTTGCACTGGTGCCCAACTCAAGAATTGGGAACAAATCTGTCAAATAGTCACGCAGCACGTTACCTGTAACAGAAATAGTATTTTCACCATTACGCATGCGATTCATAGAGAAATTGATCGCAGACACTGGATCCATAATTTGGATATCGAGACCGCTCAAGTTGTGATTTTGCAAGTACTGGCGAACTTTCTTGATCAGTTCCGCATCATGTCCACGATTAGGGTCTAACCAGAAGATTGCAGGCCACCCAGTTGCGCGTGCGCGGTTGACAGCTAGTTTCACCCAGTCACGAATTGGGGCATCTTTTGTTTGACATGCACGCCAGACATCACCCTTTTGAACCCGATGTTGCATCAACACCCAGTTAGACGAGTCGACAACACGCATAATGCCATCCGCGTGAATTTCAAAGGTCTTGTCGTGTGACCCATATTCTTCAGCTTTCTTCGCCATTAACCCAACGTTCGGTACAGTCCCCATTGTGGTTGGGTCAAATGCACCATGTGCCTTACAGTTGTCAAAGACAGCTTGATACATACGTGAGTAAGAGCGGTCTGGAATAATTGCTTTGGTGTCTTGCAATTCACCAGCGCTGTTCCACATTTGACCAGAAGAGCGCAAACAAGCAGGCATTGACGCATCGATAATCACATCGCTTGGAACGTGAAGATTGGTAATGCCTTTGTCTGAATTAACCATTGCTAACGGCGGACGCGTGTCATAACAAGCAGCAATATCGGCTTCAATTTCTGCTTTCTTTTCAGCTGACAATCCTTCAAGCTTGGCATATAGGTCACCCAACCCATTGTTTGGATTGACACCAATTTCTTCAAACGTTGCGGCGTGTTTGTCAAACACTGCTGCGAAGAAAACAGAGACGGCATGCCCAAACAGAATTGGGTCGGACACCTTCATCATCGTTGCCTTGAGATGCACTGAGAGAAGCAATCCGCGTTCTTTAGCATCATAAATTTCAGCAGCTAAGAACTTGCGCAGTGCCTTTGCACTCATCACGCTTGAGTCGATGATTTCGCCTTCTTCAACAGCGAAATTTGGTTTGAGTAGCGTCACATTGCCGTCTGCATCTACATGTTCAATGCGAATTTCATCAGCAGAAGGCATGGTGACTGACAATTCAGATTCATAAAAATCGCCGCCGCTCATTGTGGCAACGTGTGAGTCTGAGTCTGCCGACCACTTACCCATCCGGTGTGGATTATTTTGAGCAAACGTCTTAACTGCTGCTGGTGCACGACGATCAGAATTGCCCTCACGCAGCACTGGATTCACAGCGCTACCTAGCACCTTTGCGTAACGCTTCTTGATGTCAGCTTCCGCATCATTTTGCGGATCTTCAGGATAGTCAGGGATGTCATATCCGTGGCCTTGCAGTTCTTTGATGGCTGCAACTAACTGCGGAATAGACGCGCTAATATTCGGCAATTTAATGATATTTGCGCTGCGGAATTGGGTTAGCGCACCAAGTTCTGCCAATGCATCAGATTGCTTTTGATCGTCTGTGAGGTTGTCAGGGAAATTTGCAATAATGCGCCCTGCTAATGAAATGTCCGCAAGCTCAACATCGATGCCAGCTGCGTCCGTAAACGTCTTGATGATTGGCAAAAACGAATAGGTCGCTAATGCCGGAGCTTCATCAGTTTTTGTATAGATAATTTTTTCTTCGGTCATATTTGTTTTTTGTCATTACCCAGCAAAAGAACGCACTTAGCGATCAGAACTAACAATAATTAGCCCTCATCACAGGTGCCCCACACAATTATTTGCTTTGTCATTGCTGTTACGGTTTTATAGTTCGGAATAACCTTATTCTAATGCTAAAGGATACCCCAGTGGCGAATTTTCGCGTTAAACAAAAGGGGCACATGATGATTGATGTGCCCCTTCAGGTTGGAGAATTTAGTCTTCTTCGTTAGCAGCAGCAATCGCTTGCAATCCGCTACCTTGAGGGAGAACACCAATGTTTGAATATAAGCCTAGCTTATCGCGAGAGTCTGCAATATCCAAATTACGCATGGTCAATTGCCCAATGCGATCAATTGGCGTAAAGGCTTCATCTTCGACCTTTTCCATTGAAAGCCGTTCTGGATGGTAAGTCAGATTCGGGCTTTCAGTGTTCATAATGGTGTAATCATCACCACGGCGCAATTGCACTGTAACTGTCCCAGTAATTGCTTTCCCAACCCACTTTTGTAGGCTGTCGCGTAGCATTAGACTTTGTGGGTCAAACCAGCGGCCTTCGTACATCATGCGACCCAAACGACGACCAAGAACACGATAGTTATCAATCGTTGCTTCATTGTGGATACCACACATCAAGCGTTCGTAACCAAGGTGCAGCAATGCCATCCCTGGAGCTTCGTAAATCCCACGGCTTTTGGCTTCAATAATGCGATTTTCAATTTGATCGCACATGCCGAGCCCATGGCGCCCACCAATCGCATTTGCCTCTTCAACTAAGTCAACATGGTTATTAAAGGTCTTACCGTTCAATTCAGTCGGCATGCCGTCTTCAAACGTAATGCTGACTTCTTCCGGCTTGATTTCAACCTCAGGATCCCAGAACTTCACACCCATAATTGGCTGCACAATGCTCATCGCATTACTGAGGAACTCTAGGTCTTTTGCTTCGTGAGTCGCCCCCCAGATATTCGCATCTGTTGAGTAAGCTTTTTCTTTGCTAGCGCGATATTCAAATTCATGGTCCAGCAAGAATTGGCTCATTTCATCACGGCCACCAAGCTCAGCCACAAAATGAGGGTCTAACCACGGTTTATAAACTCGCAAATGCTTGTTCGCCATCATGCCATAGCGGTAAAAGCGCTCAATGTCGTTCCCTTTATAGGTTGACCCGTCACCCCAAATATCTACACCGTCTTCCTTCATGGTTTGAACCAAGACGGTACCCGTGACAGCACGACCTAAAGGCGTGGTGTTGAAATAACGCTTACCGGCGCTTTCAATATGAAACGCACCACACATCAATGCGACCAAACCTTCATGTACTAACAGTTCACGACAGTCTGCAATGCGCGCCTTTTCAGCGCCGTACATCATTGCGCGACGGCTAATGTCGTCGTAATCTGTTTCGTCTGGCTGACCAAGGTTAGCCGTATAGGCATATGGAATAGCGCCTTTTTGACGCATCCAAGCAATTGCAGCCGAGGTGTCTAGGCCGCCCGAAAATGCAATGCCGACCTTTTCGCCGACTGGGAGTGACAAGAGAATTGATTTCATAGCGGCGGAATTATAGCGGGAAAGTAGAGAAGGGTCTGTTTCAGAAATTGACTAATCTTCAGGCAATTTTGTTAGTCAAGTCAATAGCGTCTAGTCCAAAGTTCGCAATGCTGCACGAACTGGACTGCCATCCCCACCTTGGATCTTCAACGGCAGCGCAACTAATTCATATACGCCGTCTGATACGTCTTTTAGACACACCCCTTCAAGGATAGAAATGTTATGGTTCCCCAACGAATAATGCCCTGTCAGTGTTTCACTCTCAACGGCGTCAACTGAAGGTGCATCAGTGCCGTATAAAATAATTCCATTTGCAGCAAGATGCGCTGCAAACTCGGCAGACGGATAAACAAAATGATGCACAAAGTCCGTGTCTGGCGAATCGCTAGCTGCTGTATGAATTAGCAAACGCGGAGCCAATGAAAGATCCACATGCGCGATGTCATCAACGGTGAGTTCACCAGACGTCTTTTGAATAGTAATGACTTGCGCCAGCCCCCAGTAAGGTAGCAAATCAGTTTTTTCTAACGGGGTGCCATCATCAAAAAAGTGCAGCGTTGAATCCATATGCGTTGCTGTATGGGCACTCATGGTGAGGCGCGTTAGATTCACCGGCTCACCGTCAGCAATATTCAGTTCACGAACAATGGAAAACTTGCGATCACCAGGCCACACGGCAACATCGGCGCTAAGAGTCCGACTAATATCGATTATTTTTGACATAAATTTTGTTTTTAGGA